>JBBSWR010000187.1:0-4069 GCA_038046185.1 Nanobdellota archaeon | reverse complement strand
TCTTTGACAAAAAGTTTTCATCAAAATTATTTTCGTAAAGATAATTTACAGCTTCATTTGCCTTCAAATCGGTGTCGCCAAAAACTTTGTACACTTTTGTATGGATTTTCGGGTTTTCTGTCAGGGAGGCTTTTTTTAATTTTGCGTTCGGGCCGGTTGGGGCCATGTGCGAGTCAAGGTTTAGCTGGAATCTTGGCTTTTCCTTTAATTCTATGTCAACATCAACGGGCTTTGAGGACATTGCAATGTCCTGCGATAATTCTATTAATTTTATCTTTTTTTTAATATTCACATTATCCCTTGAGTTTAACAGTGAAGAGCGAAAGTCCACAATTTTTGGTATTTCAAAATTCTCAGAAGACCAGAATTTAGGAGCGTCATAGAGCCAGGAATCATCGCTTTGCTCCGGCGGCGCAAGAATTCCGACATTTACGTTCGGATAGCCAAACCTTCCGACAAAAGGAGAAACTGCATTGCTTGTGAAATTTGCAGAATCATTGCTGCCAATTTTGTCCCTTATTTTGTAGAGGGCGCTGTTTCTTGCGCAGATTGGGCATCTTCCCTTTCCGCAGTCCCCCAATGGGTCATAGCCTTTATGCTGCTTGAAGTTTGGCTGCATGGAAAGTTATAATGCAAGAATTAATATAAAGATTTTGGATTTGATTTAACGACGATAATTTTGAGCGACCGCTGTTACATATTCCCTCGTTTCCATTGGCAGTTTGTGAAAAGGAATTCTTGCACGGGATGGCCCGCCATTGTAGGCTATTAGGGCTTGGGACTCATTTCCAAATTCATCAAGCCATTTTCCGAAATATCTTATACCGGCGCGTATATTCATTCTTGTGTCAAGAATCTTTTTTGGGTCTAGGCCTACTTCTTTCATGGCTTCTTTTGTTACCATTGTCAGCCCGTATGCTCCCGAAGGAATTTTATTCCCCCGCTTGTCTGTCCTGTAAATTAATATATACGGCCTAGCCGCTTTTGTTTTTGAATTATTATTCCTGACTTTTTTTACTTTGTAGCTTGGCTTATTAGGATCATATTCCGGATTTTCCCTTTCCATAACCCCCCGTATTTGATTTGGAGATAAAGATGTCCTCGCAGTTTTGTTGTATAACTCTACTTCTTGTTCTACTAACACATTTATCCATTGCGGCATTGTTTTTATTTTATGTGGCTGCGGCGACTTATTTGGAGACAGCCTAACTGTGTCCCTCCAGGTGGCAATTCCTTTATCAATGTTGATTATTCCCACTTCATTTATGTCCTTAACAAAATCAGACAGCCTATCTGCCTCCTGAACAGCGTCGTCCCACGAAGAAAATCTGCCGATTAGGGTTCTGGTGCCGGTTTTTTCATCCAACCTATGAACATTAGGGTAGTTATTTGAATTGAGAAAATCTTTGTTTTTTTGATAGTTGATTATATCTTTGTTAAAAGAATATTGGATGTACCATCCGTCTTCCACTTTTTCTGTTTGCTGGTTTGGCTGAACAGATCTGGAAGGCTCCTGATTAACAATATTATCTATAGTTTTGGGAGCAGTTTGCCCGGCTGCGCCTCGGCTTCTTGGTAAATAGCCTTCCATATCCGCAAGCCTGTCACCTATGGCCCCGCCTATAATTTTAGTTACAGGATATCCTGCAGCAACAGCCAAAGCGGTTAAAAAATCCCTTCTGTTTAGGTTCATATTGAAATCCATCAAAACGCCCATTTATAAACCTTTCTATTTTGTAAGTACTAATGAGTAGTAAATAATGCATAAATTAGATAATCCACTAAAAACAAACCCTTATATAAGCAAAATTAAAACTTGATTATATGGCATTATCAAAAAAACAAGTGGCCGAGTTAAGGGAGCATTTAGATAATTGCAGGAATCCACTGTTCTTTTTTGATGACGACCAGGATGGCCTGAGCGCTTTTCTTCTGCTTTACAGGTACAAAAGAGAAGGGCATGGAATTGTTGTAAAGACATCATCAAAACTTGGAGCTGTTTTTTCAAGTAAAGTAAAGGAGTACAATCCGGATAAAGTTTTTATCCTGGACATAGCTGAGGTTGCGCAGGAGTTTATTGATGAAATAAAAGTGCCGGTTGTGTGGGTTGACCATCACGGGCCTTTTCAAAAGGAAAATGTGAAATATTATAATCCGAGAGTTTCAGAGCCTGATGATAATTTTCCGACATCTTTCTTGTGCTATCAGGCTGTTGAGCAGGATTTGTGGATTGCATCGCTAGGGAGCGTTGCGGACTGGTTTGTGCCGCCGTTCATAAAAGAATTCAGGGAAAAATACCCTGAGCTTTTGGACAGGGATTATACACATCCAGGAGATATAATTTTCAATACTCCCCTTGGAAAATTGATAAGGATTTTTTCATTCATTCTGAAAGGAAAGCATAATGATACAATGAAAGCAATAAAAATTTTGACAAGAATAAAAGAGCCGGACGAAATTCTTGAGCAGAAAACCGAGCAGGGAAAATTTATCTACAAGCGATACGAGAAAATCAATGAAAAGTATGAGCCGATATTAAAGGAGGTTACTGAAGCAGCCGAAAATACAAAAGGCAAAATCATAATTTACAGATACAATGAGGACAGAATGAGCTTTACAAGCGATTTGTCAAATGAGGCAGTCTATAAGTTTCCTGACAAAGTTATCATAATTGCAAGGGAGAAAGGCGATGAAATGAAATGCAGCCTGAGGGCGGCAAACATTCTTCTTCCGGAAAGGCTGCAGAAAGCTTTGGCTGGACTGGAAGGGTATGGCGGAGGTCACGAGCACGCGTGCGGCCTTAACATTAAGACAAGAGATTTTGAAGAATTTGTGAAAAGGTTTGAGGAAATGATTTAATTTTTTGCAATGCAGATATAAGAAATAGGAGTAAATTTTCTGATATCAACTTTTAATTTTGCTTTATTAAATATTTTTTTTAATTTTTTCTTCGTGAATTGTTCTAAAGTGAGGCCATTTGAAGAATAGACTGTGCCGCCCTTTGTTATTTTTAATATTGGCATGCCTGCCTTTTTGTAGTCTTTTAATCTATATTTAAGCGATTCTTCGCTATAAACATGAACCAATATCTTACCTTTTTTATTTAGCATTTTTTTCATTTGCTCGAGTATTTTCAGCTTTTTTGAGGAAAAATTACCGAATGTGTTTGCAAGACACAATACAAAATCAAATTTTTGTTTCTTAAATTTCATATTTTCAGCATTCATATGAAAAATCTTGACATTTTTATAATTTTTTAGCTTCAATCTTGCATTCTTAACCATTCTTTTACTATTGTCAATACCATAAATCTTTGATGGAATTTTATGTATTGCTACTATTGTTCTTCCGTAGCCACACCCGACATCAAGAATAGTGCAACCTTTAAACAAAATCTTTTTCAAAAATCCGTTTTCTGCGGAAAGAAATGTTTTAATCTCTGGAGATGCTACCCTTACCCATTTATCATAGTACGGTTTCGAATGGAAATTACCCATAACTTGGATTTATATTAAAGATATCTTTTTTAAACTTTCAGATTTTGGTTTATAAAATTAATAATCTCGTCTTTTTCCTTGTCTGATGCTTCCTTGTTTTTTGTTTTTGCCGTGTACACATCAATATTGTCTTTTTTTATCTTGCTGTTAATTCGTGATATTTTCTCATTGATTTTATTCAACCGTGTTATCAGCATATTGACCTTGGTTTTCATTTCGTTGGGCAATGAAAAAATCAGCAGCTTGGTGCAGTTGTTGTCGATGTAGAATATTTTGCTGCCACCGAAAGTCTTTTGCTCTTCTTTAAGCAGCTCTTTCCATGATTCTCCAGAATAAATTAGGTCTGTTTTCTTTAGCTTTAATATCAGCGCTTCCCTGTAGGCATTTGACTTGATAAGGTGCAGTTCGATTGAATCGTTGCCGGATTCCGTGTCATTTTTAAATTCCAGAATTTGAGGGCTATCCCACCCGCTAAAAGTAAAATGCTGCATGGCATCTAAAGTCCTGTCTATATCAATATGAGAAATAATGTTCTTATAATCCTGCTCCATAACTACCACCCCTGATAGTGT
>JBBSWR010000186.1:0-1730 GCA_038046185.1 Nanobdellota archaeon | reverse complement strand
AACTGACAGCTCTATTGCCCCCTTCTTGAGCATTTTATTCACTTCTCACAAAAAATACCTGTTTTGACGGTGAGTTGAATTTTTCGCGGACAAGCTCCTGGTCATAGACTGGAGAGCCGTCGGGCTTCCTGGAGCTGACAACTCTTTTGTTATAGCTAAAGTCCACAACATATCTTATAGTTCCTGTTTCTTCGACCTGTTGGGGCCTGTAATCAAGATTTAATGGAATATTTATTGTTACTGTGTTGCCAATCACGGGAATATCGTTGTCAATATTTTTTTCTGCTATCAGGAGCTCGCTTCTGGAATAGTCAGTGCTCAGCAGCACCTGCACCCTGTTAAATTTGACGGGCATCACTAAATCCTTATTCGCGTCGTCAAGAGTTATCTTCAGCTCAAAAGCGTCTTTGCTCATGTCAAACGGCTTGTTGTATTTCATAACAGAGCTTGCCTTGAAATACTGCGCGCTTATGCTGTCCGGGAAATTTTGCGGAAACGCGTCTTTGCTTTCCACGCCCATTACACATTCATTGCTGCTGGTGCAGTAGTAATGCGCATATATTGCGTCAACTGTTTGAGAGCCCTGCTTGACTTTGCCTTTGCCCTCGCAGCTTCCGTAATCCTGAGGGCAGGTGCATTTGTTGCCAGGCCTTCCGCTTTCCAAAGAATCTTTATCGCCATTGCCGCAGCAGTTCGGAGTCGAACTGTAAACACATTTGCTGCTGTCGCATCTTTGCGTGGAACATGCTTTTTGGGGGCAGTCGGCGCTTACTTTGCATTCTGCTTTCGTGCATGAGCTTATTGCGAGCACGGCAATTATAAGCAAAAGGAACAATATTATTTTATTTTTGATGTTAATCCCCTCTTTTGCAGAATTCTGATTTAACTTATATAAAAAGATTGTGAATTGCAAGTGTTAAAAATTGATATTAAGAAAAGTTTATATAAATGAAAATTAATAGAACAAAAAAAGAGGTGAGATGATGTTATCAAGCTGCAATTATGACAAGACCAAGCTATTGGCAAAAATTTCTAAGCTGATGGGCTTCATTGACAAGCACGCTGCCGGGGACGCTGAGAAAGACGGCCATCCGTTATGCGGCGAGGAGTACAGGGAGCTAAAGCAGGATTTAGAAAGGCATGCTGAGAAGCTTAGAATGGCCATAGAAGGGCTGTCGAGAGAAGGGAAATACAATTAAATTTTAAGAATTCTGGAGAATTAATATCAAAATGTAGGTAAGGATATAATATTAATTCTTAACCTTCTAATCTTTTTTCAGAAAACCTTTTAAACAATTATCAAATATCCCGATTCTTATTGGGCCTCTAGCTCAGCCTGGTTAGAGCGACGGTCTTATATGGCACCGCTCTAAGGCTCCTAAGCGAGCCGTAGGTCGAGGGTTCAAATCCCTTGAGGCCCATATTTTTCTAAAACGCTTTTAAAATGATTAAATTTAAATGTCGAAAATCTGCGAATTTTCGGATTTAAATTTCCCGGAAATTACGTAATTTCCGCTAAATTTAAAAACCACGTTGAAATCTAAACTTTTAAGCTCCCGTAGTGTAGTCCGGATTAAGGAAGTCCACATATGTGGTTGTTCTTTAAGGATAACCAATCATTTCGGATTTTCGATCCGAAGACCTGGGTTCGAAACAATATATAAGCTGGCGAAAGTCCCGGCGGGAGCACTCATTCTTAATCAACATGCCCTCGGGCATGTACATATATC
>JBBSWR010000185.1:0-1685 GCA_038046185.1 Nanobdellota archaeon | reverse complement strand
CTGTAATGATAGTCTATAAATTATACGAAGACATCGCGCGCCAGCACATGATGGACATGAATCCAATGCTTAGGAAATTTATGGGCGGCTAAATAAATCATTTAATATAGCCCTCATCTTATACGCACTTGAACTAAACAGGCGCGGGTGGGTGGAGGGCAACACGCCACACTTTTAGTGCAATAAGATATTCCCTCCCTGATAATTCATACTAGGTAAAATAAAAAATAATATTTAATTAAACTCAAAACAAAATATGGCATACTACGATTTTTTAAATGTTGTTTTCGCGCCTTTGCTTAGCCTTCCTCTATGGCTGGCTATAATTATCCTTTCCCTTATCATTTCTGTGCTTGTTATTGTCATAACAAAATACACAACCAATCAAACACTGATGAAGGAGCTCAAAGACCAGCTCAAAGACCATCAGAAGCAAATAAAGGAATCAAAAAGCAATCCTTCCAAAGCAATGGAACTTCAAAAAAAGGCCATGGAAGTCAATATGAAATATATGTCGCATTCCCTGAGGCCGACTTTAATAACCTTTATTCCGATAATTTTGATTTTTGGCTGGATGAGCGCCGTTTTTGCTTTTGAAAGCATTCATCCCCAGGAGCAGTTTACAGTTACTGCATTTTTTGACAAGAATTCAATCGGGCAGGCCGAGTTGGATGCTCCAAACGAATTACTGATTGTTGGAGGTAAGAACCAAACCATACAGGGCGGGAAGGCAACATGGGCACTAAAGGGAACTCAAGAAGGGGAATATTCGTTTGATATTGTTTATAACGGAGAAACCCAGCAGCACGGCGTTTTGGTAACCAGCACAAGCAAATACCTCCCTTCAGTCAAAAAGACATCAGGAATGA
The DNA here is from genome assembly GCA_038046185.1 of Nanobdellota archaeon. GTDB lineage: Archaea > Nanobdellota > Nanobdellia > Woesearchaeales > GW2011-AR4. The sequence continues at coordinate 816 of JBBSWR010000185.1, read as the reverse complement.
TAAAAAGTATTCAGATTAATTACAAGAAACTGGTTGTAATCCCTATAGGATTCAGGGACTGGCTTGGATGGCTTGGAGTCTATATATGGTCATCAATTATATTCACGATGGCTCTCAGAAAACTGATGAAAGTTTATTAACTGCAGATTCCTATTTTCTCGACCTTGATTGCATTCTTAAGGCACGGCTCCAGCGTGTCGCTTTTGATTTTTGGAATAAACTGGACATTCTTTATGCTGCCGTAAGCTGTTGCATCGTAAGCAACATCCTTTCCTTTCCTCTCAAACAAAGCGCCTTTTTTTATCATTATGTCATTTAAATCAACAAGTTTTGTTCCCTTGTCGCCTGCAATCCAGACGGATAATCCGTTTATATCCGTTTCTCCAACATTGTCGATGATGAAATTTATGTAGCTGTTGGCCCCAAATCCGCCGTAGCAGATTTCAGCGCCGTCTATGTTCCTTATTTTTATCTCAACACTGCCGCACTTGTCAGAAGATTTTCCCAGGCTGAGATTTAAGCCCCAGTTCATCACCACGGAGCCCAAAGCGACTGCAAATGCAATTAGCAGAATCGTGGCTATTAACGGCGATACCCCTTTTTTCGAGCCAAAAACATTTAACATATTCTTAAAACTTATTTTAATACAGCTATTTAAAGATATCGACAATCAATAGATTCTCGAATCTTTAAATAAAAACTTTTCAATTTCATTATTTAAAGATGTCGAAAATGCAACTACCCCCAGCATTTATTTAAAATTGTAATAAACCAATTTTTAAACGGAAAACCGTGCAAATAAATTTTCAAAAACCT
>JBBSWR010000184.1:0-7694 GCA_038046185.1 Nanobdellota archaeon | reverse complement strand
ATTAAACAAACAAGGAAACATTGGGGCTTTAAGCCCCTTCAAGCTTGACGAGTTCCTCTTCAAGAGGGCTTTGAGCTCTGCTCAAAACTTTTTGGTCAAGCTTTTTCTTGTAAAGAAAAAGGTTGTATGATATTAGTCTTAAATTTCGGAGCACAATACGCGCACCTCATAGCAAGAAGAGTGCGTGACTTAGGTGTTTATTCTGAGGTAAGGCCGTGCGATATTCCTTTAAGGGAAATCGGCAAGCTTAAGCCCGAAGGGATTATTCTTTCAGGGGGGCCGTCAAGTGTCTATGAGCATAATGCTCCGGCAATGGACAGGAAAGTTCTCAACTTAGGGATTCCAGTATTAGGAATCTGCTACGGCCAGCAATTGATTGCAAAAATTATTGGCGGAACTGTTTTAGGCGGAAAATTAAAGGAATTTGGAAAAAAAGAATTGACAGTGAAGAAAACCGGAAAATTGCTGAAAGGCCTGTCAAAAAAAGAGCAGGTTTGGATGAGCCACGGCGATTTGGTTGAAAAAGTTCCGAAAGATTTTGAGGTTCTGGCATCAACAGACTCATGCCAGATTGCAGCTTTTGAAAACAACGAAAGAAGAATTTACGCAATACAGTTTCACGCAGAAGTTGTCCATACTTTAAGCGGAACCCAAATACTGAAAAATTTTGCATTTGACATCTGCAAATCAAAAAAAGACTGGGAAATAAAAGATTTGCCAAAAAAATTAGTCAGGGAAACAAAAAAAGAAATAGGAAACAATTCTGTCATCATGGGCGTTTCAGGCGGAGTTGACAGCACAGTGGCTGCGGCCTTGCTTCATAAAGCCATCGGCAGCAGGTTATACTGCGTTTTTGTCGACCATGGGCTGATAAGAAAAAACGAGCTTGAGGAAGTAATAAATTTCTTCGAGAAAAGGCTGCATTTCAAGCATTTCTATGTTGTTGACGCGTCAGGTATTTTTCTTGAAAAATTAAAAGGAATCACCGACCCAGAAGAAAAAAGAAAAATAATCGGCCACACTTTTATTGAAGTGTTCCAGAATAAAGTGATTGAGCTGGAAAAAAAGCACCGCGCTATCAAATTTCTCGGGCAGGGAACAATTTATCCTGACAGGATTGAAAGCGCCCAGCCCAGCAAGTACGCTTCAAAAATCAAGAGCCACCACAATTTAACGCTGCCTGAGGGAATGAAATTAAAAATTATTGAGCCGCTAAAAGAATTATACAAAGATGAAGTCAGAGTGCTTGGAAAAGCCCTTGGAATTCCGAGCGACATAATTAACAGGCACCCATTCCCGGGACCGGGGCTGGCAATCAGAATTTTGGGGGAGATCACAGAAGACAGGCTGAAAATCCTGAGAGAAGCGGATTTCATTTTCATCGACGAGCTGAAAAAATCCGGATGGTACGATAAAACCTGGCAGGCATTTGCCGCTTTGATTCCGGTAAAAACTGTTGGCGTAATGGGAGACGCAAGAACTTATGAATATATAATTTCAATACGGGCCGTGACAAGTTTAGATGCGATGACAGCAGACTGGGCGAAACTCCCTTATGAATTATTAGAAAAAATATCAAACAGGATTATAAATGAAGTCCGCGGTGTTAATAGAATTCTTTATGACATCAGCCAGAAGCCGCCCGCGACGATTGAGTATGAATAAAGAAGAGGAAAAAACTTGTGAACTTGGACTTTCCTTTTATCGTTTCCTGAATCCAAACTTCTTATTGTATTTCCCGTGGTCGACAATATCCAAAACAAATGCAATAATCTCAATTTCATCACTTTCTAGAGTGTAAATCATACGCCAATAATCCGGCAAATCAGCAATGAAAAGATTATCCGCATCATATTTCTGCCTGTATTCTTTTGGAATTAAATCTTTCTTTGCATTTTCTCCATAAAATGGATTGCTAGCAAGAATGTCAAAAATTCTGTTAATTGCGTCTAAAAGGGTTATTTCTTTTGAGCTTGTGATTTCTTTATTGTGCTGTTCTCCAACAATCCTGTTCAAGTCTTGAAAAGCTTGTTCAGCATCGCCAATTAGCTTAACAGTAATCTTTTTATTTATTTTTCCCCTATAAGTTTTCATCTAACAGCCAAACCCTGCATCCTTTTTAACTTGCTCTGCGGCTTGAAAGCCCATAACACCTTATCTCCATGAATTACAATTTTACCGCTGTATTCAAGATAATCAATGACTGCCATCAAAGTTTGATGCATAACTTGCTTTGGAAGTACGCGTTTAAGCTTTCCAATGCTCAATAATTCGCCTGCTTTGCTTAGGGTTTCTTCTACCATTAAAACTGTGTTAAGCGTGGGGCTTCTTTGCTCGCTATAATCCCTTTTCTTCATTACAATTGTTTCTGGGCTCATATCAAGTGATATGGTATCAACTGATATATAAATGTTTTGGTTTTGAAAAGAAAGAAAGGACAAAGCACAAGAAATTAATAAGCCTAAAAATTTAAGGGACCAAAAAAATGAATATATCAATAAAAAATTTGTAATCAGCAGGCATAAGTCCTTTCCTTAACTCCTTTTTTATAATTATCCCATGCTTTCTTATATAATTTTTTTCCCCACGGGGTCGGATAATCCCCTGTAAGGCACGCCATGCACAAATCTTTTGCCGGCTTGCCGATGCTCCTTACCAGTCCCTGAATTGTCTGGTATTCTACTGAATCTGCCCCCAAATCTTTTGCCATTCTGCCTACAGCTTCTTTGGAAACTTCACCTTTTCTTGGCTCTTTCTCGTACTGCGGGATAATAAGTTCCGAAACTGTTGACATGTCAATTCCATAAAAGCAGGGGCCTCTGATTGGAGGGCACGAAACTCGCACGTGAACTTCCTTTGCTCCTCCGACTTTTTTAACATAATTAACAAGCTGTCTTGTGGTAGAGCCGCGGACAATGCTGTCATCGACTAAAATAACTCTTTTGCCGTTTAATATTTCTTTAAGCGCAGTATATTTGCTTTGAACCCTGTCTTCCCTTCCAGCGCCTTCAATAAAAGTTCTGCCGACAAACCTGTTCCTTATCAATCCTTCCGCTGCGGGAACTTTCAGCTGGTATGCCATTGCATCGCCTGCTGCTTTTGCGGTGTCCGGCACCGGAACAACAACATACTCTTGGTCATTCACTTTTTTAGTTTCCTGCCTCGCAAGCTCTTTTCCGAGATTTGTTCTTGTTATATAGACGGACTGCCCGTCAAGAACTGAGCTTACATTTGCGAAATAAACCCATTCAAACATGCAGTGCGCCTTTCTCGGGCTTTCCGCATATTTTACTACCTTAACATTGCCGTCTTTTATGTAAATTAAATGACCGGGAGGGAGATGTTGGTATTCAGTCACACCGCAGTTGATTAAAGCATTTGACTCAGAAGCAGCAAGGAACATGTCGTCTTTCCAGCCATAAACAAGCGGCCGGAATCCGTGGGGGTCCCGAAGAATAATCATTTCGCCGAAGGCGTTGATGAAAGCGATGTTAAAGCACCCATCAATCTTCTGCGCCAGCCTTGTGAAGACTTTGACCAGATCTGGCCTGTCTGAACCTTTGAGCTCCAGGGAAATATAATGCATCAGAATTTCCGTGTCGGTGTCATGAATAATATGATAATCAGATTTCTCCATTAGGTTTTCTTTAAGCTCCGCATAGTTTGCAAGATTGCCGTTAAAACAGAAAGAAAACCATTTCCACTTTCTTCCGTGATGCCTTTCAAATGGCTGTGCCAGACCCCTGTCTTCACTGCCTGAAGTTGCATATCTTACATGCCCAATCCCTTTATTGCCTGAATATCTTTTGAAAATTTCCAATGACTGCGCCCTGTCGCTTGTCTTGAAAACTTCATTTACAGGGCCTAAGTCTTTGTAAGTGTCAAGAACCTGCATTCTTTGATGATTAAAAGTTGTGATGCCTGCGCTTAACTGCCCGCGATTTTGCTGGTTTAGAAGGAGCTTGTACAGGTAGAATAGGGCTCGGTTGGAAGAGTCGCCATTTGGCTTGATGTAGACGGCAGCTATGCCGCATTGGTGCTTTGCTTCCCCTGCCATAAATCCCCCACAATGGAATTGTAGAAATCACTTCTTATATAAAGTTTTCGCATTTTAATCAAAAACTTATAATTTATATAAAAACCACCAATTTGCTAGAACTCTTCCCTGGATAGGGCTAGACCCAAACCTAAAAGAAAAAGATGATTCATCCTTATGAATTATAGCCTCTCATTTTTCATTTGGACTCTAAATCTGTGGTTTCATCCACAAAGAAGCTAAATTCCTCATCTTTCAATTCATCCATCATTTTGCTCCAATCCACAAATTTATTCAAATCTCTCCTGTTCATTTTATCCTCTTCCCAGCCTCTTAAAAGTTACCCCTCTTTTTTCAGTAACATACTAGCTAAGGTAATTATTTTTATATAGTTTCTCCTTAAAGTTTATAAAAGTTATAAAGTTTATATAAAAAAGAAAAATTTATATAGTTATTATCAATTCTTTAATGTGCTATAAAGACTAAGGGGATTTATATTTTAACTTAAATAATCCGTCGCGCTTATAAAGTTATGAGGGGTGGCTAAAATTAAAAGAAGGGTTATACAGATTGCAAATTCTACTCAGCTAATCTCGCTTCCAAGAAAATGGGCGCTGAAGTATAATATCCAGAAGGGCGACGAACTGGATGTTGAAGAGAATGGCAGTGAGATTTGGATAAAAACAGAAAAAGGTGTTGGCTTTGAAAAAATTGAGGTTGATGTTTCGGGTTTGGACAGAACTTCTATTCTTTATTATATCCAAAGTTTATACAGAATAGGCTATGATGAGATAATCATCAAATTTGATGACCCATACACTGTTCATCTAAGGACAAATGAAAAAAAGAAAGTGATGTCGGTAATACATGAAGTTGTGGGAAGGCTCACTGGTTTTGAAATTGTACAGCAAAAAGAAAATTTCTGTTTAATCAAGGACATATCTGAAGCTTCCGCAAAAGAGTTTGATACGGCATTGAGAAGAGTTTTTCTGCTTCTGATGGATGTCAACAAAGACCTGTTTGACGGAGTCAAGAATGACAACAGGACTCTTGTGGAAACTATTGATGAAAAACATGACAGCGTCATGAAGTTTGTTTCATTTTGCCTGAGGATAGTCAATAAAAAAGGCTATGAAAACCCCAGGAAGACTGTCCTAATTTACCATATCATTGCAAACCTCGATAAAATAATGGATGTAATAAAGTACAGCGCAAGATATATCCTTGACAACAATGTAACACTAAAAAAAGAGAGCAAGATTTTTCTGGAGCAAATACATTCTTCGATAAACTTGTATTACGAATTTTTTTACAAATTTGACGTGAAAAATGTAAGGAAGATGTATGAAAACAGAGACCACATCATTAAACTAATTGGAAAAAATGTCAGGAAACTTCCGTCACAGGATATAGCCTATTTGTACACTCTTGCTTCAATGCTTGAATTAATAACTGACGTCACAGATTCCAGAATAAGCATGGAGTATTAAGTCACGAGCTGCCATTACCCTCTATAATTTTCCTTGCCCTCTCTTCAGTCATGGGGCCTATCCTCAGCTTATCATCTGTTTCTATTCCTTCAAAAGCTACCGTATGGAGCCTTGCATCGCGTCTCGGAAGTTTCATCGGGTCAAACGGAGAAAAGGAGATATAAAAATCAACCAATCCTCCGCTGGGCATCTGATTGAGAGTTCTTGCGGAATATCCTGCCAGATGAACCTCCAGCTCGGCATATTGGTGGGTAACTCCAGCAGCCATTGCAATTAAATCAACAAGTCTCCTCTTGTGATCTTGATTTTTTGTTGCTTTCAAACAAATTGATAATATTCCATAAGAAGAATCAGCAGCCACAATTGGTATCTGGCTAAACTGCGATTTCTCCAGTGGGGCTTCAGCATGGGCTCCGGCATAAGCATCAAGAGCTTGTTCAGGTATTTTCAAAACTAATCCTTGATTTATATTTCCAAGAATTTCCCTTCCAGATACTCCAAATAAATTTTGTACAATCTCATTAACATATAATTCCCTAAAATCTTCTGCGGAAGACGCACCAAGCCTGCCTTCAAGCCCCAGGATGTCAATCGCGCGGCTTCCCAAATGCCTCATGGCAACAGCTTTGTCTACTCCTTCTCGAGTCTCGTTTCTAAAAACATGCCTAAAAAGGTACTCATGCTCCCTGTATATTGCAAATTCTTTTTCCTGGCCGCGCATATGCTCTTTTATTTCCCTGATTTCATCTTCGCTGTAGCCAACTACACGCCTTATAAGCCTGTCTTGGGCATCTTTTGGAGTTGTGTGAAGCATAAAAGAGTATAATGGGTTTCTCAATCCAGCATTTTGAAGATAGGTTCTAAATCTTTTAAGGCCCATTGCATCAGTCACTATTATTGGGCTCTGGCCTTTTTGGATAGCATCAGCATATTCCCTTGAAATTCCATAACTCCTCTCATCATGTTCGTAAACCACTGCCACTCTCCCGCTTGCTTGGTGGGCTTTCATCTCATCAGGTGTGACTCTTATATAATCTTCATCAGGCAGTTCAGTTCCCCTCAAGGGCCTGGTTTTGTAATTTATAACTTCAACAGCAGGCATCCCTCCGGCCGCCATTTGCGCCTGAACCTCATCAGAAAACGTCGTTTTTCCCGAAGAATAATGCCCCACTATGATTATTATAGGGGGGAGATTATTATTTAGGTACGCATTCTCACCACCGAGTGTTCCCATTTTTCCAGCTAAGCCCTTATTATCGCTTATCATCTTTCATACTTAAAACTGTTATCTGATAGCCCTCTATCTACCCCTTTTTACTCCTACTAGGGCACAATCATATTTAAATCTATCTCCCTTATATAAACTATATAAAAATAATAATCAAAAACATTATAAAACATTAAAATTCACTCAGCTAATATGAAAGTATTATTAATAGGAAACGGCGCCCGCGAGCACGCAATAGCTGAAGCATTTAACAGAAATAAGAATGCTAAATTATTTTCTTATCTTAAATCCAAAAATCCCGGAATCATTTCTCTGTCTGGCGGATTTGAAATCGGCAACTACAATGATTTAGAAAAAATAAAGTCCTACGCGCAGAAAATAAAGCCTGATTTTGCTTTTATAGGGCCGGAAGATCCCTTAAATAATGGAGTTGTTGATTTACTGAAGTCAATCGGAATCAGCTCAGTTGGCCCGACAAAAAATTTAGCGCAGCTGGAAACCAGCAAATCTTTCACAAGAAATATTTTAAAAAAATATAAAATAAAAGGAAATGCAAAATTCGAGTTTTTTGATAAAAATAACATCAAAGATGTGAAAAAATTTATTGATTCAATCGGCAAATGCGTTGTGAAGCCGGATGGATTAACTGGAGGGAAAGGTGTTAAAGTTCAGGGCGACCATTTTCAAACTAAAAAAGAAGCTCTGGATTACTGCAGCGAAGTACTGCAGTCCCATTCTTCAGTTATCGTGGAAGAAAAATTTAAAGGCGAAGAATTCTCTTTGCAATGTTTGACTGACGGCAAAGCCGTTGTCGCAACTCCGCCCGTGCAGGACCATAAAAGGGCCTATGCCGATGACAAAGGGCCAAATACAGGCGGAATGGGTTCTTATTCGTGCGAAAATCACCTGCTTCCATTCCTGACAAAAAAATATGTTGAAG
>JBBSWR010000183.1:0-2396 GCA_038046185.1 Nanobdellota archaeon | reverse complement strand
GATTTATAAAGATTGTGCTTAAAGAATATGTTTTGATTGTATTTTTGAATTCAAAGTAAATTCCAATAGTATTGGATTCAAACACGGGTTTTGCCTCGATTGTGAGCGAGTTCGCAAACAGAGCTCACTCGCAAGTCACGCAAAACCCTATTCGCAAAGGATTTTTCCCGACTTCGTAAGGAAAAATCCTCTGCACTCAGTTTTCATCCACGTTGAGACTAAGTCGTGTGGCGGCAAATTGAATGCAGAGGGAATTTCCGCTACAAAGTTCGGAAATTTACTTTGTGAGTAGCATTTTCACCAAGAAAATGCGTGTTTGCCGCCATTAAAATAAGCAGAATATTAAGAACTTGAACTTTTAATTTATTCCTTCACAGCCAGCTTAATGTCTTCCGGCTTTATGGTTTTTCTGCCTGCGTGGTGCGCAAACTGGATTGCCTTTACGGAAATGTCATTTGCAATCTCCTCGATTGCGTTTTTCAAGGCTACTTTGGCTTTGTCAGAAACCCTTTCCGCGCCGCCTTGCTTCAGAATCTTTTCCATTGCAGCCAATGGGAGCAGTTTGTCAGTCATTTTGATGCCTTTGCTGGTAATCAGGACTATTCTATTTAAACTTTTTGACTTAAAAGGACAAAATAGCCCTCTTTAGGCTGAAACGATGCCTTCTCGCCAGTTTAGAAATTTCTTTTTCCATCAAATCGTGGTTGGGAAACTTTGCTTCCATTCTTTTGAATTCGGGCGAGTGGTGAAGCGTTCTTCCGTTTTTGCTTTCAAACTTAAACTTTTTGTGGAGCATTTCATGGTACATAACGTAATCAAGAAGAATAGGGTCGCTGAACTGAAAGATTGTGCTTATTGTTATTGTATCAGAGCCGTATTCATAGCATCCTAATTTGCTCGTTGAATCAGTTCCCCACTGCAAGTTGGCGATGTCCATCATCCCGTTGAAAAACGAATCATTGTTTCTGTTAAATGAGGATTCCAATGCCGGCTCTGTTTTTGTTTTCGGCACGGCAACGTGAACATTTTTTATGAACAAAGAATATAATTCCATGTTCATTGTTTTCTTTTTGTCTTTCAATATCTTGGTTAATAATTCCTGTATCAAACCGGTCTGGATTTCGCTGCTTATCTTTTTCCAGTCCCTGCTTAAATGAAATGTTAAATTATTTCCATGCCTTCTTACATTTGCGTTATATGGCTTGAACTGCCTTGAGTATCTTACAGAAATCTTGTAGTCAATCCCTTTTCCCGGGTACAGTTCAACGTAAGCCATTTCTGCGATGTTCATGAGAAAAACCAGGATGGTGGTATTAAAAAATGTTTTGATTTCATAAAACTAAATTTTATTACTTATCCCGTTTCGAAACATTTAAATATTTACACATATTTTCACGTATTAACACGAGGTGCATTAATATGGTGAATGTAACATTATCAATACCAAACGAATTAAAGCAAAAAATGGATTTATTGGCAGAAATAAATTGGAGCGCTGTGGCTAGGGAAGCATTTGATGAGAAGATTAAGGACATGGAATTTATCAAAAAGTTTAAGGCAAAAAGCACAATAACTGAAGAAGATGCTCTGCGCTGGGGAAAAGAAGTAAACAAAGGGCTAAGCAAAAGATTAAGGAAACTAAGGAATTAAAATGGACTTAGTTGCAGATGCAAACATAATATTTGCTGCCCTTATAAAAGAAAGCAAAACTTATGAACTTATCTTCGATGAAAGGTTGCATCTTTTTACTGCTGAATTTTTCTTTACAGAGTTTAAGGAACATTCAGAAGAAATACGGGAAAAAACAGATAAAACAAGCGAAGAGCTTAATCATTTACTCGATGTTCTGAAAAAGAAAATTAAACTTATTCCTTTGGAAGAACTTTTACCCTACTTTGATGAAGCAGAAAAAATCAGCCCAGATCCTGATGATGTTGCATATATAGCCTTGGCTTTGAAATTGAAATGTGCTATCTGGAGCCAAGACAGAAAATTAAAGGAAAAGCAGAACAAGGTGCAGGTTTTTTCTACTGAAGATTTGGTTAAGATGTTTTGATTTGAACAATAGGGAAAGAATTAACTTACGTATGCACTTCATATCTTAAAATAGCGGCAGCTTTTCCCAAATCACGGAGCTGGGCGCCTTCCCTTGTCTGGGTTGAAATTATTATTATTTCTGTTCCGAATGTCTTTGCAGCGGCTTCAAATTCTTCAATTTTTCCGTCTGATAAATCTTCCGAAAGCAAAACTTTGTCGGCTACGCCCATTTTTATCTTGCTCATGACATCTGCTTCCCCGTAAGCAACCATTTTCTGCTTTGTGGCAAGCATTTCCAGGAATTTGTTGACAATTTTCTTTTCTTCCATTACATCTTCTGCGGCAAGGACATCCTGGGA
>JBBSWR010000182.1:0-1599 GCA_038046185.1 Nanobdellota archaeon | reverse complement strand
GTGTATGTTTTACAAAACGGAATTTATCGATTCAATGGCAAATGGAAGAAAAGAAGATAGGAAATTTGGGGAATTCACAGATTGAGCATCTGGATACTATAGAGAAAAACGGACAACTCTATCAGGTCATGAAAGTATTAAGGGTTAATCAGTTACGAACTGCAATATTTTCTAACTCGATTAACCAAATTGGAAAATTCAAGACAGTTGAGAGATTGGTGAATCTAAATGCGGATAGAAAGAGAATGTGGTTTGAAGATTTAACAGACATTAATGAAAGTAAAATGATTAATTCACTACCAATCTCAATGAATTACTTTATCAATTGCTAAATTTATGAAGATAGTATATGGATCAGAAGATTGTTAAGGAACGTTGGAATAACTTCTTCAAAGTTTTTACAATTATTATAATTATATTATTAATAGTAACCACAGCATATCTATTTCTAACATTGCAAAGCCTTGAACAATTCAAACCTATTGCAACTCTCACATTTCCAGAATCAGAATGGATCAAAATTAATAGCGCTCAATTATTTACACCAGTTAGAACTAATGTCATATTTCCAAACGATCAAATAATTTTAGTTTTAAATATAACGAATAATAAACCTCTGCTCACTGAAGTAAAACCATACTTTTACACAATTGTAGGAGGAAATTTAGTGGATGCCCAAGAACGTCGGGGAATAGTATTTGGTCATAATCATACATCTACAATATCTACAGATTATTATCCTGTATTTGAAGGACTCAACTTTGTTACAGTTGCATTAAAGATTTCTTATTCAAATGGTACATTTCTTACTTTTCAAAATACTACAACAAATTTTGAGGTCTTATCTAGAAGTGATCAAGCACAATTAGAACAAAATTATTATTTTGTGATAGGTGTTTTTGCTTCATCTGTGATTGGAGGATTAACTATTGTAGCGTTAGCCTATAGTGTTTATTATTCTAGAAAAGAAACTAGATTATTAGAATATCAAGTGCGAATGAAAGAAAGACCGTGGATTAGTCCAAATGACATTGTTGGCATGTGGGTTACTTTTGAGAATGGAATTACTATTCCCTTCAAGGATGCTGAAGATATTATTTTAGAAAAAAGTAACAAAACATTAGCTGTAGATAGAATTTATGAGATAATTGTAAAAAATTCTGGAAGTACACCTGCAAAAATCAGAGGTAGAATTAAGGATAATATAATAAAATTTGAACAATCAGATCTTGAGAAAATGAAAGTTAATGTAGAGCCAATTATAATGCCTGGAGAATCAGAATTTTTTTCCATAAAGATAAATAGAAAATATCTCATGGATGGTGGAAAATATTATGCAGGGATTTTACTAGAATACGACTTAGGTATGAATCGAACTTCAAAGATATGTAAAATTTGGGAAATTACCAAAAATACTTGTTCAAGAATCACTGAAGAGATTGATGATCCAGACATGCCAGATAAACAAAATAGAGTTCCTAAAGAAAAATAATAATTGCATTAATCATTTTCCAACAAATCATACTTTCGTATTCTTTTAGTTAGTATCACAATTCTATGCGTAAGAGGGGGCATTCTATTTTTAGAGCCTGTCAGTAA
>JBBSWR010000181.1:0-6118 GCA_038046185.1 Nanobdellota archaeon | reverse complement strand
AAGGCGCTATTTGCTCGGAGAACTGCCCTGACAAAACCGCCCTTGACTGCTTTATCGCAGTCTCCCTTATTTCGGGAATCTGCTCTTTATGTTCTTTTCTTGCAACATATTTCCCGATTGCATAGCCTACAAAAAGTATTATAAGAAAAAGCGCAGCTATAAGAATAAATTCAGCGTATTGCATAAAAATCAGTTAAACGCATAAGAATAAATAATTATCTGAAATAATAAAAGTTGTTGTGATAGTTGCTCGATAAAAGAAATGCAGAGCTAAGGTGCGGGAACCGTACGAAACCTCATCAGGAGCAAAAAGCGATATTCCCCTGATAAAAATAAGAATTTATAACGAGCCAGAACTTAAAATTCAAATTAATTTATTTCTTCTTTTCCATCCTTTCCATAACCGCCTTCAGGATAACCGGCCATGCAATTGTAGCGTCGGCAATCACTTCTGCAAACCTGCCACCTTCTGCTTCCGGAACGAACTTTCCCCACGAAACCCCCTCGGAATAAGTGCATCCTGACAGCCCGCCCCAGTGCACCGGCTCAGGGCAGATTCTAAGGGCATAATGGAATCTTTTGTATCCGCCTCCGTGCCCTATCCTCTTGTCGATAATGTCCAGGTAAGGCCCGACCTGCTGCGCCCAGTTTCTTGGGACTCCGCCGCCAATCGTGAAAATTCCGATTCTCTTTGCATTCTTTATCTGCTCGGTATAATGCTCCAAATCCAAAAATGGGTTGAACTGGAATTGCTTTTCGCCTTTTATCGCTTGCTTTCTCATATAGATTCCCATATCAAGCCCAAGCTCGGAATCTGTAAACGCGGGTATGTAAACTGGAATTTTTTTGCCGTAAGCTGACTTCAAAATGGCCCTGCCATCGACATTCTCCGCAAGATGCTTGCCAAGCAAATGAGTTATCTTGTAGCTGCTTAAAACCTCATTTTTATCGGCTTTGTCAAGGATTTTGTAGATTATTTCTTCCGTGTCATCAAGATTTTTTTCCAGCTCCAGAGTGTCATAAACCCTGTCATAGCCTTTATTGTACAATTCAACATCATCCATTTTCGGGTTGTATTTGAAATGCCGCATCCCAACCGACTCGACAAAGCCATGGGTCATTAATGCGCCTGTGCTTACAACGGCATTCAGCATGCCCCTGTCAATCATGTCGCAAATCAGCAGGCCCATTTTTGCAACTGTCATCGCCCCTGAAAAGGACCCTACGACAAAGCAATCTTTGTCTGTCGCCATTTCATAAAGGACATCTGCTGCCTCTCCCAAATTCCTGCCGCCAAAAGCCGTATTTGACATTGCTTTTGCCAAATCATCGAAATTTTTCACTTTGCCTAAATCCAAAGACTCCAGGGGCTTTAAATTATCAGAAAATCCGGTTGAGTATTTTGCAACGTCTCTCCTTTCAGATTTTTTTTCAGCTTCCTTCCCTATTTCCATTGAATGCTGCTTGTGGTTCATTTCAGACGGCAGGCAATAAATTTTTTTCCTTTATAAAGTTTGTTAAAAATAATTTTATTTGGATAAAAATTAATTTCAAAAAATATAGAAACCTATTTAAATCAAGAAAATTTCCTTCCCGGTATGGCATTATCACAGGCAAGGCCGAGGAGAAAGCAGACCGGAGCCAGGTACAAGGATTACAGAAAGAAAAAGCAGTTCGAGCTGGGCAGAGAGCCGTCATTGACAAAGCTCGGCAAGAAAAGAGTGATTGTAATCAGGACTATGGGTGCGCATAGAAAATTAAGGCTGTTGGGTGCTGACATGGCAAATTTGTTCGATCCTAAGTCAAAAGCTTACAAGCAGGTTAAGATAAAAACTATAACTGCAAATCCAGCAAACAGGCACTTCGTGAGGCGAAACATAATGACTCAGGGAGCCGTTATTGACACAGAGCTTGGAAAAGCGAGAGTAACCTCAAGGCCCGGGCAGAACGGAATTGTTAACGCTGTGCTGATTTCTTAAATGCTGACAGTAGAATTACTAAGAGGACTGTACGAAAGATACAACATACCAAATTATTATAGAGTCACATTCCCGCAATTTGTTTTTGATTTTGGTACCAAAGTTCCAATAAAAAAACCTGGCGAAGCTGAGTCAATAGATTCCAGAGTTTCAAGGCTGGTTGAGTTTTACGCAAAAAGGCAGATAGAATATTCTTAATAATTCATTACTTTCTAGTTATAAAAACAGAAAGGTTTATAAATGAATAATCTAAAATAAGATTTATGGCAAGAAGTGTTAGGAGAACACAAGATTCAAATCAAGGGGTATTGGATTTTTCTGTTCCGAAGAAAACAGCCAGAAAAAAACCAAGATCCTTGGAGCAGGTTGTTAGCGCAGAACCTAGTGGCAGATTGCCAGCCAGTGCTCAGGTTAATGACGCCTTGGATTATAGTATTACCAATGAAACGCTTGCAACTTTTAGGTCAAAAGTAAGGGAAGTGGGAAAAAGTTACACCATTTCTCACGAAGACCATTTTAATTTTATCAGAGAAGTTTTTAAAGGTGTTTTTTCTGCAGAGTCTCATACATATGGGGAATTTGATGGGCAATATGGGGTTCCTCATGGAATACTTATAAATTTAACACCATCAGAAATTCTATCATTTTATAGGTCAATAGGGATAATGAAACAAAATTATAGACCAGAGATAACTCCAGATAAAAGATACACAAATTTGACTGAAAGTCACCATTTTACAAGATTAGTTAAGTGTCTTGTAAGGGAAAGTAAAAATTATAATGTAATCCGAGTGATGGATAGGAAAGAGCATAAAAAAGCTGGAATTCCCCCCTTAGAGGAAAAGTTATCAAGAGTAAGCCAGCAGGATATAAATTCCTTTTATTTTGCTTTAAGTCAGCCAATTAGGGGGCAAGTTAGGCAACCTTACCCTAATGAACCAAAATCCAAAGAAGATGTTGAAAAACACTACCTAAATGGAATCGATATTTATATTGGCAAACTAACTGGAATGTTCCATCAATTATATAATATTAAAACCCATCACAGGGCAGCATAATAAATTTAAAATACTAAATTTTATATAACATATTTTTTATGAAGATATCGATTTTAATTTATAACTCTTCGAAAGTTCATTCAACTCTCAGCACTGGTAACCCGTAAATCCAGGGGAAAATTATTCCATAAAACCCTTTCAATAGCGAAAAGTTATTTAATGGGTGATATGCATTAATAGCTGAGCCGGACAGAAATATATGAAGGAGAGCGCACTTGCGTGGCAAATGCCGTATAAGCTCGCATTGAAATTTTAATAAAAGAGGTTAGTAAATAAAAAATGGTGATGTCAGTAATAGTCGCAGCGATTGTAGGGTATATTGTCGCTATGTTCTTCCTGCACGAAATATTCAAGAAATTCTTCCACACAGTATTATTCCTTGGGTTTCTGGCATTCGCGGCAATTGCAGGGTATATTATAATGAAAGGCGGCTAATTCTTTTGAAAAAGTATTTAAAGTGAATTGCAAAATAAGTAAATATGGTCGCTATTTTTAATTACGATGTTCCAAACTTATACATAAGTGGAGCTGTGGGTGGAGTCTTTGTAATATTTTTGATTTGGTTTCTTCTTAGAAATAAGGGTGGGAGACTAGGGGAAGAAAAGCTAGAAGAAAAAGAAACAAGGCAATTGGAAGCTGACGAAAAAAAAGCTGAACGAGCACAGAAAGATGAAAAGAAGCAATGTAAAAAGATGGACAGAATTGTTACCGAGATAGAAAGAATTCTAAAAACAGAAGGCATGGGCGAGATTTATGATGGGGTTCGAGGCGTATCTAATTCTGTTCATATGATGCTGAGCCGCATGCTCAAAGAGAAAATGAGCCTCCAAAGGGCAATTGAAACTTTTAAAACTTTACATTCAGAGCTAAATGAATTTATATCCCACCTTCCAACGGATAATAGAAAAATTAGCAGCTTGGTAAGCCAGCTGGCGTATTACCAGAAGAGAGAATACACGGATCTAATAAACGAGCTGCAGATGGATAGAGACAAAAAGACTCAGCTCAAGAAACTGTGGAACCAAGAAACTGACGAAGAAACAGGAACCGGCAACGCAGCAGCCTAATCTTTCAATATTTTATCCGTTCTCTCCGCCTTAATACCTAATTTCTCCAACATCTCAACAATTCTTTTTTTCTCCGTTCCCAGCCCTTTCCAGTCCAAGACAGCAAAATCAGCCTTTTCTTTTGTTTTAGTTATTGCTTGATTAATCATTTCTTCATCAAGATAGTTTAGTGCGTATTTCGGGCAGACATAGGAAAATGCGACATCGCTTCTGAGCATTATTTTGTTGAAATTAGCACAGTAATGCGTTCCGCCGATTCCGACAGCAATTTTATAATCTTTATTTTCATTCTGCAGAGAATTCATTATTGTCTTTGCAATTATTTCCCCGTTTGTTTTTTCTCCCCATTCTTTTTCTGTGCTTCCAATCTCGACAAAAATTGCGGGCTTTTCGACGTAAGGCCCGTGATGGGTCACCTCCATTGTAGTCTGATAATTAGTTTGTTTTGCATTTTCATTCAGCTCAAGAAAAATATTTTTCATCAAAACTGCTGATGATTGGCATAACTTTCTTTCACTGCCCCCCATTTCTGCATTATTCCAGTTGCCTATGCCATGAACCGTAAAAGATTGAGTATTTTCTTTTGAGCGGTGCTTCGAGGCAAAAATGAAAGTGTCAGCATCGATTTGCCCGTCAATATTCTCAGAAAAGATTAAATCGTTATTAGTCAAATGTAATCTTACTATTTTATCATTAATTTCTTTAAATTCATACACTTCATTGCCGTTAAACTTATCATTTAATTTCCTGAAATCAAATAACCCAATCAAATTATTTCTTATATTAATTCCGGCAGGGTCTTTTGAAGACGCGATGATTGCTATTTTCTGCATCATCTCAGCAACGCTTCCTCAACTATATACTTTTTCCCAAGGCACTCCACCACATCCCCGGCTCTTAGCTTCTTCTTGTTCCGCGTTTCAACTTCCCCGTTTACGGTTACAGAGCCTGCCCTTATAATTAATTTTGCCATGCCGCCTGTAACTGCAACTCCTTTGACTTTGAGAAAAGAATTAAGTTCAATAAATTTAGTCGAAGTATCTTGGGTCATCGCTTCTTATGGTGATTTCAGTTTTTGTTTTACCTGGATTTTTATTGCTATTATTTATTTTTTGTGTTTCATTGTCAGAATAATCGTCACTACTTTTCTCTTTAAAATTGCGGTTTTTAGCCTTCACAGTATTGAATTCAAGAACTTTTTTCAGGCCCATATTCCCGCAGTCAATGCACTTGAAAAAAGCGCCAAATTTGCCTTTCAGAACATCCAGAGTTTCACCGCAGACGCATTTTAAGTCGTCCAGAGTGTCCTCTCTATGGGTTACACAAACAGCAATTCCTTGCTTGTTTATTGTTGTTGCCTGTTTCTCGCAGAAAGGGCACTTTTCAATCCTGCTCTCACCATACTTCTTTGGGATGAACATCAGGATTGCCTAATGAGGTGCTTTAAATTAGTTACTAAATCAAATACCTAATTAATATTCCTACTCGCTTTCTGATTCACTGCCTTCTGAATTTCCGTCATCGTCGCTCTTTGATGCGCCGGCAGAGTCGCTCTTTGACACATTAACCGCTTTTGGGCCTCTGTCGCCTTGTGTCACTTCAAACTCAACAGAATCATTGTCGCTCAAGCTTACGCCTGCGGCCAATCCGCTCTGGTGCACGAAATACTCTGTTCCGTCCTCACCTGCTATAAACCCAAATCCCTTCATCCTGTTGAAAAACTTTACTGTTCCTTTCATTTTTACTCCTCCATACTAATATTTATTGCTCTTATCGTATTTCGCCTGGCACTCTTTGCACAGGTTTCGCTTGGATTCAACCTTGTGAACGACAAATCTCACTCTGCAAAACTTGCAGAACTTGATTATCTTGTAGTCTATCATTCAGTTGTTCCAAACCACTCTACTATTGAGATTATAACTGCCTTTTTAAATGTGTGGGTTTTAAAATGGGAAAATTTACCTTTAAAGAATCATCTTTAGAACTATTTTTTGGTCATATTAATTTATAATAT
>JBBSWR010000180.1:0-1417 GCA_038046185.1 Nanobdellota archaeon | reverse complement strand
TCTGGGGAATGAATGCGGGCGGGTTTCGGATTCGCCAAAATTTTTCTGCGACAATTCATAAAACAATCATAACCTATCTTGGTATATACCGCAACAGGTTATATGCTATACTTAATATGTCAAAAAGTATTTACGGCACGGAATACAAAAAAGTTGTAGTTAATCTGCGGAAAGCACGACTTGAATCTGGTTTGAAACAGGAAGATGTCGCGCAAAAGCTTGATAAACCACAATCTTATATTTCAAAGATTGAACGAGGAGAACGGCGAATTGATGTAGTCGAGCTCAAAGCTTTTGCACGACTTTACAAGAAACCTTTAGATTATTTTGTATGAAAAAAATTATCATTGCCTCAAAAAATCCGGTTAAAATTAATGCCACATTAAATGGTTTTCAGAAAATGTTTCCAAACGATCAATTTGAAATTGAGAGCGTCTCTGTTCCTTCTGGCGTAAGTGACCAACCAAAAAGTGATTCGGAAACATTTTCGGGTGCTTGGAATAGAGCCGGTAATGCTTGCAAGGAAAAAATGGATGCGGATTTTTGCGTAGGTATTGAGGGCGGAATTGAAGAAAAAAACTCAGATATGGAGGCGTTTGCGTGGGTTGTTATCAAAGCAAAAGAGGGTGGGTTTGGTAAAGGCAGAACAGGCACATTTTTCTTGCCCCCACAAATTACGCAACTCATTAAACAAGGAAAGGAGCTTGGCGAAGCAGACGATATTGTTTTCGGCAGAACAAATTCAAAGCAAGAAAATGGTGCTGTTGGTATTTTGACTGATAATGTTGTTGACCGGACAAAATACTATACCGAAGCAGTTGTGCTTGCTCTGATTCCTTTCAAGAATAAGAAATTTTACAATCTATGAAAATTTATTTTGCCGGATCAATTCGGGGTGGGCGTGATGATAAAGAGTTATATCTTGAAATCATTAACCTGCTTGGGAAATACGGAAAGGTTCTGACCGAGCATATCGGCGACAAAACTTTATCAGCTATGGGCGAGGACGGTCCAACAGATGAGTATATTTACGAACGTGATATGGCGTGGCTCAACGAAGCAGACGTTGTTGTTGCTGAAGTTACGACACCGAGCTTAGGCGTTGGATACGAAATTGGGAAAATGGAAGATAAGAAGCCAACGCTTTGCCTTTTTAGAGAACAAGACGGAAAAAGAATATCCGCGATGATAGGCGGAAATAAAAATGTTAAAATTGAAAAATATCAAACTATTGATAATCTAGAGCCGATATTATATAAATTTTTCAAACAACTATGATCAAGCGGGCTTTCATAATTCACGGCTGGGACGGCTACCCCGATGAGGGTTGGTTTCCGTGGCTCAAAACAGAGTTAGAGAAAAACGGTTTTCAAGTTCATGTTCCGGCTATGCCGGAACCGGCGGAGCCAAAAATTGA
>JBBSWR010000179.1:0-3835 GCA_038046185.1 Nanobdellota archaeon | reverse complement strand
GCCCGAAAATCAATTTCAACCCTTCCAAGATGTATCGGGCCTCTTTGGTATTCCTGTGAATAATTCATTTCCGGGCGGGTTCTGAAAAGGTAATGCATCAAAATGCACTGGTTTATTTTTCCCGGCTTGACCGCAAGAATTTCAACTTCAATCATCGAGCTTTCGAATGCGGCAATCAAATCAACTGTATCACTTTTTGACTGGTCCAATTGCAGCCTTTGTATATTTTTTAAGTACGGCTTTACCCAATTCATGTACATCCTTATAATTTCAAAATGCTGCCGCAAATATTTCAGAGTGAACTTTCTTCTGTTCTTCAGTTCGTCATAAGAATGCTCTTTCCAGGCGAGGAATGACCTCAGCTTTCTTTTCAACACTTCTTTGACTTTTCTGTTGAACTGTCCCCGCTCCCTTTCAACAACAACATCAACATCCTCCTGTTTTTTTGGATTCGTGCTGAAAAATAAGTCAGGCAAAGTTGTAAACTGGACTTCACGCGCCATTCCATAAACAGATGCGGGGTTTTTCGCGCCCTGCTCGACCAAATCAACCCAGATTCCCTTTAATGTTATTTCCGCGCTCTCCGCGCTTGGGCTGTTTGTGTAGCTGTCAGCATAATAGCTCAGCCTCTCATCAAGAATCCTCATCTCCCTTACAAGCTGGAAAAGTTCCCTTACCATTTTCCCGATTGTTGCAAGAAACTGGCTGACTTTATCCTGCTGCAGCCCGATTCTCTGCTGCGACGCCCCGAAAAAAGCGGAATTCTCGGCAGCCGCAAAAACGTCAGTTATCTTATCTATCCTCGGAAACCCGCCGAAATACCTCAAATAGTGCAATGTCCAGAAATAGGGCTCTTCGATAGAAATATTGTAGCCTTCATAGTGAAGCCTGTACCTTCTTGACGGCTGAGGATAGCCAGTTTTTATTCTGGAGCCTCTGAACTCCTCGCTTTCCTCAATCTTTTCAAAGCCATGCTTCTTCAGATCAGCTTCAGTTGTTGCCATTTTCCTCTTTTTTACCTGATTTAGTTTCTAATGTTTTTAAATCTAATTATTTTAACTTATATTTTTGGGTTAATTTTTGATTTTGAATAGTTTTTTGAAATTGTTTACTAATTTTTTCATCAGGGGAACCTTGCTTGTTGCTCTTGACCGACTTGTGATGGTTCCCACACCTTTTTACTGAGTTTATTTTATTGAGCAACAGCCGCACTTGATTGTTATACTTTAACGGGTGGGTGGGTGGCAACACGTTACACATCAGGTGCAATGCGATATTCCCTCCCTGATTATTTTTGTTAATTATTTTTTTATTAATTTAATATTGATAAAAATTATTTATTTTATATTTAATACTTATAAATTGTGCGTTGGATGCTCGTGCCCGAAATCTCTCCTCTGGTTCAGCTCTTCTATGTGCTTTAATTTCTCCTTTACAAATTTATTGATGTCAGTTCCGAATTTTTCAATTAAGGCAGACGCATGCTCCCCTCCGAGGAAATGCGGCATTAACACATAATCTACCCCTGCTTCATAAAGATTGAAGGCGTCATCAATGTTGTGCGAGGTCATGACAACAACTGCTTTTTTGTTTACCTTCCTTATTTTTTCGACAAGCAGGAGATTTATATCTATCTGGGGTATTGTGGAAATCACGAGCTCTGTGCTCTGCAGCCCGACTTCCCCAATAAGCTCCGGATCCGATGCATCGCCGTACTTGCAGTATATCCCGTGGCTGTTGAGCATTTCAATTGTCTCAGGGTTATAATCGACAATCAGGAATTTCTTGCGCAGTTTCCTGAATGATTTAAGCAGGCTGAACCCTATCCGGTTATACCCAAATAATATTATTTTAAATTCACTTGGTTTTACTGATTCTTTCCCAACGCTAGATTTATTTCTCTCAAAAATTGAAAGATAATTGGAAAATTTCTGGTATAGGCTGTAATTATTTAATATCAGATAAGAAGAGCCGGCTATTGTTATCAGCCCGACTAAAGTTACAAGCGATGCAGTCTCCTGGCTTATCTGCCCTAAATTCACTGCCAGTATTATCAGTATAAAGGAGAACTCGCTTACCTGCGCGAGCGAAATTCCGGTTAGAAATCCTATTCTCTTCTTATAGCCCATCAGCCCGATAATTGTCATCACTATGATTGGCTTTAAGACCAGCACCGCCAAGGACAGCACAATTATTTTCAGCAGTGTGCTTGAATCCAGTATGAACACCATCTGTGAGCCCAGCGAAATAAAAAATAATATTATGAAAAAATCCCTTAACGGCTTAAGCTTGTTGCCTATTTCCAGGCTGAATGGAGAAGAAGCAAGGCTTATTCCGGCAAACAGCGCCCCCATCTCTACCGAGAATCCAAGCCTGCTTAAAGATGAGGCCAGAAGAAGAACCCAGCTGATTCCAAACAAAAATAATAATTCCTGGGATCTTGCCGTGAACTCAAGCACTTTCGGAACAAAATAATTAGTCACCAGCATTACGAGCGCAATGGCAACAGCCATTTTGATGATGGTTGACAGCGCCAGGCTTGAAAAGCTCTGCGCGCCGACCGACGGCGACAGGAAAAGAAGCAAAACTATGACAATAAAATCCTGCACAAGCAGCAGCCCGACCGCTATTTTTCCGTATAATGTATCCATGTCATGCTTGTCAAGGAGAAGTTTCACAACTATTATTGTGCTGCTGAATGCCAATGCCCCGCTGATGTACAGCGAGCTTATGCCTGAGAATCCTAAAAATTTAGAAATGAAGTAAACCACAACAAAAGTAATTGCTACCTGCGCTATGCCGGTAATCAGAGCGATAACGCCCACGTCTTTGAGGGTTTTGAAATTAAGATTTAACCCGACTATAAACAGAAGAAATGCAATTCCGATTTCAGAAAATGTAACCAAAGTGTCAGACGGCTGAACCAGGTTTAATGCAAACGGGCCGAGGACTATGCCGGTTATTATGTAGCCTATTATAAGCGGCTGCTTTATGATTTTCATGAAAATCGACACTAATGTCGCTGCCGCCACTACAATGCTCAGTTCGAAAAAAATATTCTGCACCATTATTCAAAAATCCTCAGCTCGTCGTCCTCCCTGATGCGCCGTGATTTGCTTCGCTCATTCAGGTTGAGCTCAATCACATCGTCTTTCATTAACATCTGCTCCACTTCCCACTTGCTTTTGCCCATTATTTTAGCTAAGTCTTCTATTTTCAATTGCATTCACCCTTTTCGTTTTTTATTTGAGATTTTTATATTATCAGAAGCAGAACTATCGCGCTTTATCTCCAGAATGAACCCGTCCTTGTGCTTTTTGAAATCAAGCTCCATGCCTTTTTTCAGGCCCTCATACTCTGCAAGAAGCTTGGGAAGGGTAATGACCAGCTGGCCGGACGGAAGCTTTTGTATTTTAACCATTTAGGCACCTTATTTGACGACTAAATACTATTATTTTTAATATTATATTTTATGTTATTTTTAATATAATTTTAGATGTTCTTTTAAATATTTTAAATAATAGTATATAAAGGTTGCGATTTTGAAGATTTGAGGAAGAAAAAACTGGAAAGATTATGAAATTCTTGGAAGAAGCAAGTTATGATTATTCTTCGGTGTTTAATATCATAGAAACCATTTTAAATCGGGAATATTCCTGTTTAGAGTATGGAAAAGCCGAAATGGGTCAGGAAGCAGAAGCAGGCCAAGGATTTTGAAATTATAAGGGCAAATAAATATGATGATTATAAAGACTTCAGGATAGACAAAGGATGCTATGCTCTTATCCGGGTTTACAGCGACACCCATGAGATAGGGGTTGGAATATGCGATTAT
>JBBSWR010000178.1:0-3450 GCA_038046185.1 Nanobdellota archaeon | reverse complement strand
TTCCATCCGCTAGCGTAAAAACGCTTATCGTTAGGAACCTTTCGCTCTATCCAGGCTGAGCTACCGGCGCATAGGATAACAGAAAGTAACTTCTTTTAAAAAGCTTTATTTTTAATTAATTAGAAATAATGAAAAAAATAATAAAAATTACATTTTCTCCAGCGCTTTTTTCATAACCGGAACTACTTTCTCAGCTTCATCCTTGAACATTCTGCCTAATTTTGCAAAGCTCCATTCCCCATCCTGGTTCATGTTTTCCCTTGAAACCTGCAGTTTCTTTTCGCCGTCATTGTACGAAAAGACACCAACAGTTATCCTTGTTGTCTCAAACGGGATTACCTCTGAGAATATTTCCTTGTCCAGGCTCTTATCAAATTTTCCAAATGCCATTTTTGTTTCACCAACAATAGGAAATGCAGTTTATGTTTTAAATTTATTTATTTATAAGTCGATTTATAATTTCCATCACTTTCTTTCCTTCAACTTTTCCCCTGTGCTTTGCCATCACCAAGCCCATGTAGGCCCCGATATTCAGGTTTGGCTTTTCCTGAATCAATTTTTTTATTTCATTTTCCAGTTCCTCGTCAGAAACTGATTCGAAATGCTTTAAGTCAATTTTTTCATTTTTTATTTTCTTAATCAATAATTCAAGAACTGCTTCTTTTGCTATTTTTCCTTCATTTAAATATAATAAGACTTCTTCAAAATCTTTTTCAGTTAATTTTGACGAATCCAAATTAAACCTGGTTTTGATTTCTTTTGGAAGATTAACCAGAATGTTTGCAACAGCTAATGGCTCTAACTTGCTGAATTTTTTCACAAATGCCTCAAAATTGTTGTATTCAATAACTTCTTTTGCCAGTTGGTTTGGCAGGCTGTATTTCTTTTCAAATTCTTCCGTCTTATGGGATAATAATTTCGGCAGTTTTTTCCTTAACTCCTCAAGATGCTTTTTAGGGACATTTGCAGGAAGAACATCTGTTTCAGGGTATAATCTGTGAGCGCCGGGCATTGGCCTCAGAAATGAAGTGGTAAAATCCTGCTCTGCTTTTCTGACTTCCTTCTGCAGTTTTTTTCCTTGCTCTATTGAATCAGCCTGCCTCTTAACTTCGTATTCAATGACTTTTGGAATGCTTCGTAAATCCTGAAATCCCTTTATTTCTGTCCTTGCGCCGTCCGTAATGGAAATATTCACATCCTGCCTTATAGTTCCTAAGCCACGCTTGACTCCTTCAACGCTTCTCAGCACCATTCCGATATAGGCAGCAACCTCTTTTGCATGCTCGGAATTTTTTATTTCCGTTCCTGTTGCGATTTCAATTAATGGAATTCCCAATCGATCTAATCTGTACCTTACAAAATCTTTTCCGTCTTCCAGTTTTTGGGCCGCCTCTTCCTCTAAACAGATAGTCGGAATTGACACTTTTCCCTGCTGAGTTTCAATAAATCCGTCCATTGCAATCAAAGCAGTCCTTTGAAATCCTGAAACATTTGAGCCGTCGATGACTGTTTTTCTCATAACCTGGATTTCATCAATTATTTTTGCGTTTAACAGCAAAGCGACTTTCAATGCTGTTTCCAAAGAATTTTTGTTTAATCCATGCGGCGGCTCTTCATCATATTCCACCAGGCAGGTATCTTCAGAATTGCTCTCGTAAATGAATCTCTTGTTTTTTAACATCTCATGCTGGGCTGCGATGTCAATTTCGCCTTTTTCACCGGCAACTGCTTTTAATTTCCTTTCTACTTTTATGTCCGCTTCCTTGTCGGAATTCAAAGTGGGGCAATTGCAGAATAATTTTTTTCCTTCCAGCTGCTGGTGGATTTCAAGACCGCATTTGAAACCAATCTCCTGGTAGTTTAATTCCATTTTATTTCAGTTTAATACAAAAAACTCTTTTCATCGCTTCTTTCCGTGATTTCTCCGGCATAATTTGTTAGCATCATTTTTTTTATTTCTTCCGGCTTTGAGGTATGCCCTAGAACCCACGCTAATTTAATGTATGAGGTTTCTGGAAGCATGTCCTCGGCAAAAATGCAGCTCAGTTCCATGGACAGCTTTCTGAGGTTTGTATAAACATAAGGGTGAACTCTTCCGTAAATTGCCTGAGGAGAAATTACAACCGGAATTCCGTTTTCAATCAATTCCTTTATTTTTTTTATCAGCGAGTGCTTTGGATTAAATGTAGGAACATGCCCCAATCCGGTGCCTGCAATCACAATTCCTTTGTATTTTTTCTTTATGTAAATATCAAAAATATCCGCGTCAATTCCCGGATAAACATAAATCAATGCTGTCTTGCTTTCAAATTTATCATTTACAGCAACTTTGTTTTCATTTCTTTTTTTATAATTATTGTTTAAAATTTCTATCTTGCCACTTTCATCTATTTTTGCCAGCGGCAATTCGTTTACAGGGCGGAATGCATCCCTTCTGCTGGTGTGCATCTTCCTTACTTTTGTTCCGCGATTTAAAATACAATAATTGTCATCGCTTGTGCCGTGCATGCACGTAACGACAGCGGCTCCGTCGAATTTCGCCGCTGCATTTACGGCGCATAATAAATTAAAAAAAGCATCTGAACTTCCGCGGTCAATGCTCCTTTGGGCTGCCGTGAAAACAACTGGCTTGTTCAGATTTTTAAGAAAAAAAGACATTGCCGCAGTTGAAAAGTGCAAAGTGTCTGTGCCCTGAGTTACAACAACACCACTGACTTCATCATCATTTAATTCTTTTGCAATTCTTTTTGCCATCAGCTGCCAGTCTTCAGGTGCCAAATCCTCGCTCATTATGCCCATTACTTTTTCCGCCCTTAAATTCGCGACATTTTCCAGCTCCGGAAGCATCTGGATGAAATCCTCTGCAGTGTAATCGGCATAAACTCCGCCGGTTTTGTAGTCTATTTTTGAGGAAATTGTACCGCCAAATGATAAAATAGAAACTGTAGGCAGATTTTTTTTAATTTCGGCTTTCTTGTATTTTGCCGGCTCTAATTTTTTATGCTTGCTGATTAATTCAATCTTTTCAATTTTAGAATCTTCAATTCCGACATTGTAGCCGTTATCCAGTTTTATTACGGTGTAGCCCTTTTCCAGGATTTCCGGGCGGGGCATCAGAATTCCCTCATAAACCCCGTCTTTTGCAATTACTTTTACCACGTCACCAAGTTCCGGCATCATAGAATTAAATGTAGAAAGAGCTTATTTAAAGGTTTTTGTTTGAAATTTTTATGGCGTCATTTAGCACGCCACTTGTCGGCGGCTGTCCTCACTTCGTTCGTCGTCGGACAGCCCGTAGGGCGCATCCCCAGTCCGACCAGCGCCGACGTGGCGTGCGATGAGGCAGGGGTTGTCCCTTACGGGGTGCCGAATAGGGCAAATTTCTTGCAGAAATTTGACCGTCGCACCGCCTTTGTCGGCGCTTGGGAGTTGCATTAAGAATTTAATTCA
>JBBSWR010000177.1:0-7402 GCA_038046185.1 Nanobdellota archaeon | reverse complement strand
GTGCCTCGTTAAATATATTGATTCCTTCTCTATCGTATACCGCTCCCATTCCTTTATTATGGATATAGCTTGCCAAAATTGCATCTATGGTTCTGGTAACTCTTTTGAGATGGGGGGGATTAATCCTTTGTTTGGCCTCGCTGTAAATATTTTTTACATCACCAAGCAATTTTTGGAATCTATCCGGCTCTGCCGCTATATCGCCAATATTTACTATCCGTCTTCCTAAATTTATTATAGCTCTTGCGTAATTGTTTCTGTAAACCTTGGACAGTTCATTATCACTTTCCGGACCGCTTTCGAAGAATGCGGAGCCAAATGCAATATCCCTAGCTTCGACTCTAACTGCGTCTAATAACGATCTTCGGGCTTTTTGATTAAGCCATTTAGATTTATCAGCAGGTTTCCGTGCAATTGTGAAGTAGTTATGGAACATAACCGGGCACATTACCTGCACTTCCCCGGCGGTTTGCTTAAATCTTGAGTCATCGCTTACAAAGAATTTTGCATCCTGGTATCCCTCCACGGCATTGGGACCTATCCTGTCCCTAACAAAAACCACTCGATTTTTTTCTGTATCAAGCCCGATTCCCTGGTATTTCATCTCCAGGTCATCTGTAGTGGTTTCTGCATAAATAAAAAATCCAAGCGGTATCTCGCTCATCCTGAGCCGAATTGCTTCCATTATCTCTGTCTCTCTCTTTCCAGGTTCAGGCTCACTTTCCTCTTCTTTTCTTGACCCGCCTTTGCCTTTCCCAGCCTCTTTTTTTGATTGTATCATATCATATCTGGAAGCGGCGCCCTGATATTTGGCTGCAATTCTTGCCGTTAAATCTTCAATGCTAAAATCTACATGGCCGTAGGTCCGAAAATTAATCAGGAGGCCTCCCTTATCTGCCAGAACCGAACTGCGCCCGTCCCTGTCAACATATTCCGCAGAGTCCCCAGTTCTTCTGCTGCGGTCATAATTTTTGCCGGCGGTGCTTCTTAGTACATCTTCAAATAAATTTCCGCTGTTTTCTCCGCCGGTTCTTAACAGGTACTCCAGTTCCAAAACCCTTTCTCCGTTCGGATTAACAATAACCTGCCTTTGGGCTCTTAGGTTTATGCTTCCAAGATTCATGAAATGAGGCTTTATTGGTATGGTGCTGAATCCCTGCATTCCGGCTATTCTTCCTGCAACGCCCAGGGCAAGCTCCCAGTTTAATTTTTGAAATCTGCTCCGGTATCTTTCCTGTTCGGCTGGCGTAAGATTTCCGTAATCAACTTCAAATTCCCTGTAAAATATTTCCTTTTCATCCGTTGAAAGATCCCTGAATTTCTTGCCTTTGAACCTCTGCTGCCTTAATTTTGTATCGTATCTTCCTTTCTCTTCAGCGCTTAATCTGGAATAATCACGCTCGGCCCTAAATCTCCTTGCGTTAGGATGCTCTACTATAATTCTGTAGCGCTGATGGTCCATGTTCCCTGTTTCACTTTGGGAAGCCATGGTTGCAATGTTTTTTTGCCAGAAACTCCCGAATTTTTTTACATCGGACATGACGTACAGGATAGTAGTCCGCGGATTATTTTCATATGACTGGACTTGAACGTCGCCCTCGGGAGTCTTGATTGTCTTAGGGTGTCTTCTGAGCTCCCCGTCTCCGCTTAATTTTCTTAACAATCTGTCCATCAGCTCTTCCAGGTTTGCTTTGCTGTGCTGCGCAGACTCCTCATAGGCGGTAAAAGGAATTCCCAATGCCCTTGCTTCAAACAAATAGTCCATTACAGATTTAGGCGCGGGCTTTCTTCTCCTAAACGCCTCCCCTGCTATATGGAAGTTTATCAGATACCCCTGAAATTCCCCGTCCATTACAGCAAGCGAGCCTATCATTTTTGTCTGACTTTCCTTAGTCTAAAGTTTTATTTGATATAATCATCAAACGATTAAAATAAAAAAGAGTTTCCCCGAACCCTAAACCTGGACAGCAAGCTTATATCTTCAGTTGTTTTTAATGTAGCTTTGAGTTCATCCATCTTCTTAGCCATCTCGCCAAATGCGTCTCTTTCCGTTTCCAATGATGTTTGATAAGGGGCCCTTTTCTTATAAAACTTAAAATTTGCCCTTACCCCTGAATCTAATGCATAGAATAAAAAGTTCTGGGCATTTTGTAATCGCTGGTATTCTCCGTCCCGGGGAAGTTCGGCTGGCTTTATCTTGGGCGCTAAATCATGCGCAGACCAAATTCCCCTCCTCACTTTTCTGAATATGCTGATTACATGATCTATGCTTTGACTTTCAAGATTTGAGGCAGTTTCCGTCAAATCAGCGAGCTTAACCATCATTGGCGCTGTATAATCTGGGTGGCCTTTCGGATCTTCTAGAAATCTTACGTATTCCTCAAGCACAGCATTAGCAATTGCATTGATAAAATCAGCATATAATGTTTTTTTAAGGGCTAAAAGATACCTATTTTCATCATTTCCCCTTAGCGCATCATCTATCTCCAATAAATTATTGCCTTGTGCTATGGATATTACATTTTGAAATTGCCAGTCAACGCCTTCTCTTGCCCTTCCAGTATCCAAAATGCCGCCTTTGATTTTTGCTGTTAATTTAGTTTCAAGATTCTCAACTATGCCGCTAATCCTTGCCTGTGAGGCATTTTCAAGATAACTCGCTCTTCTTAAAACATAATTTCTAAAACGCTCCAGCGC
The DNA here is from genome assembly GCA_038046185.1 of Nanobdellota archaeon. Lineage (GTDB taxonomy): Archaea > Nanobdellota > Nanobdellia > Woesearchaeales > GW2011-AR4. The sequence goes on along the minus strand of JBBSWR010000177.1, from coordinate 4,705 downwards.
ATTAATCGTTCTATCATAATTTCCCAGAATATCATCAGAAGTAAATACAACTCCTTTGGGCTTTAATTTTTCCAGCATACCTATCGTTACATATCGGTCAATTTCAGACTTTACCTGAGGGTCCATCTGCTCAACCACGCGGTCCAGCGATTTTAGAATTAAGCCATTCCCGCTTGTTGCAGCAGTCGCAATTCTTCCGACCGCAGACCCGAATAAATATCCTATCGCATCATTAACAGCCATTGCTCCGATAAGGCTTTCTCCAAAATCTTCACCTACATCATGAACCAGGGTTCCAGAAGTTTCAACGGGATATTTTAATAGATAACCTGATTGTTTAAATCTATAAAAAGACTGGGAAGCGGCGTCAAATGAATGCCTTGGCAATGGCTTCCCGTCCCTTCTTCTTTTTCTGGTGCGCAGTAAAGCATGCTGAAAATAATATGGCCCCAATGATTCAGGTCCAAAAACAGTTTCAATATCCTGAGGTCTAGCAATTCTTCCACCTTCTATTTGTTTAGTTACAGAATAGATTAAAGCTCTTCTACGGTTATAATCTGCCGGATATTCTCTTCCTAGTGCCATTTTGTTTCTATACAATATATTCAATACAGTCTCCTATCTCATCACCACCCTTTTTTCTAAAGAATCTAACTCCACCCTAGAGGTTACTTTGTTTTATTGCTTTAAAAATTTATCTCTTTTTAGTCGTAACTTTGTGCATAATCCGTAAGCTAGAGATTCAGAGAAATTAATAGGCTTTATTTTCCATAATTATACTTATTTCGCCTTCTTTTGATTTTAAACACTTAATTAATCCCCTTTTCAGCTCAAAAGCAGCTTTATTTGCTTTTATTGCCAGAGTTCTTTCAGATGCGAAATCCGTTTTTCTGATAACGATTTCCCTTTCATCATTAAAGTCGGGGTTTAATTCCGCTTCTATAATTTCCTTGATTTTTTTGTCTTTTGTTTGAATAATAATTTTTATTTGATTTGATTTTAAATTTTTAACGAACTTTTTTATTTCATTTAAATCAAAATCCGCCTTGACACCAACAATGCAGTCCCCTTTCAGGCTTAATTCAGAATCTTTAGTAAATTCAAGCGTAGTTTTATGTGTTGCTAAAATATTTGGATGCCCGTAAGCATGGAATTTGTATTTCATTTCAAGTTGCACAATAAAATAAAATCATAATCGGGTGGGTGGAGGGCTATCTGGTGCACATTTGGTGCAATAATCAAAGTCCCTCCCTGGTGGGTTTTTTTAATTAATTTTTTATTCTATTAAAATTATGAAACATCAAATTCTTTCAAATCTCCGCTAAATTCCCCACATGGGGTTTTGGTTTCGCATAATCTCAGCTATTTCCTTCAGGACTGCAATTTCTTCCTGAGTCAGGTATTTTTTAAATTCCTTGAATTTTCTGAACTGATCTTCCGGAATCACAGAATATAAAATGTCCTCCTCATGAATCTGCCTTCCAACAACAACATCCGGAAGAGAAACTGCAATTTGCTTGCCTTTCTCCGCTTTTTCTATCGTTTCCTGCTCAAGCTGGATGCTTTTTACACTTGTTAAATGAGCGCCGTCTTTCTTCATCAACTGCACTCCTGATTTTAAAGTTCCTGCAAGGACCTCAACCCCGACAACCGCTGGATTGCTCTGCCGGAAAATATAGCCTCTCAAAAATTTTATTTTGCACGGCCTGTAAAGATATTCCAGCTGCTTTGACTCGAGCAGTTTTTTTGTCTCGAGCTGCCATTTCTCAAAATCCTCTATGAGCTTGTAGATTACATTATTAGAAATGACTTTTACATTCTGATGGACCTTGACGTCAGGCATCAAATCGGCATTGAACCCTAGAACTGCCGCCTGCAGAGGGTCTTTTTCGTAGCTTATTTCCGCATCCGATATATCCTTTTTGGAAATGCTTCCGATTGACGCTTTTTTTATCTCAATGTTTTTTTCCCTCAGCAGCTGAATAAGCGCCTCAAGGCTTCCGAGAGAATCCGCTTTTATCACGATGCCCTGCCTGTCAGTTTCAATTATAACTTCTTCAACTTCTTTCTTGATTTCTTCTTTTACTCTTTCAACATCAGACGGGGCGCAGCTTCTCAGCGGCATGCCAGCAACGACGTTGCCCATCTCGGGGGCTGAAATTTTTACTCCGATGGCTGCGCTTACGCTTTTTACGGAGCTGAACTTTGCCTTTTTGTCGCGCATCTCCACCAAAGGAAGCGGAATAAACATTGCCTTCACTTTTGAGACAACCGGCTCTGCCAGCGAGCCTATAACTATGACATCATTCTGGCTCAGAGAGCCATCGTAAATTATCACATCAGCTGTTGTCCCGAGGCCTTTCTCCTCCTTGACTTCAAGGACAGTTCCCTTGGCAAATCCTTCGACATCAACTTTTAAGTTTGCCTCCAAAAATTTCTGCGACATTCCCGTCATGACCATCAACAATTCAGGCAGCCCTTCTTCGGTTTTCGCTGAAATAGGAATCAGCGCAATCTGCTTTGTATAATCCTCAACGCGGTCGAATCTTTCGGAATTAAAGCCGAGCTCGCTCAGCCTGCCCACAATCTCGTAAAGTTTTTTTTCAAGGCGCAGCATAACCTCCTCATTTTGCTTCTGTATGTTTTCCAGAATGCTTATTTCCGGATTTGAGTGCCATCCCGAAAGCAAATCAATTTTGTTCAGCGCAACCACGAACGGGGTTTTGTAATTTTTCAGAATTTCAATGCATTCTTCCGTCTGAAGCTTTAACCCCTCGTTGACGTCAATGACAAGAATGGCTATATCCGCCAGGTTGCCTCCTCTTTTTCTTAAATTTGTAAATGCTGAATGGCCGGGCGTATCGATAATAAGAAAGCCCGGAATTTTAATCTCAATCTTGGCTTTTTGAAGAAGGCTGCCGCTGATTTTTTTTATTACATCCAGCGGAATCTGGGAGCAGCCGATGCACTGCGTTATTTTGCCCGGCTCTGACTCAACTATAGCGGTGTTTCTAATGGTGTCCAGCAATTGAGTCTTGCCGACATCTACATTTCCCATTACCGTAATAATCAGTTGCCTTAGCATTACTGAAAGTAAGGATGGGGTGTTTTTAAACATTATGCAATGACAAGATTTTTAATTGAAGTGCCGCTTATCTTAATTATGAAAACAATTGTTAATGAAGGATCAGCTAAGATTAATGTTGAGAATAAAAAAATAGTATCCAAAGAAATGGAAGTTTTCTACAATCCGGTCATGAGCCTAAATAGGGATGTTTCTGTTTTATTGTTAAATTCTGTGGATAAGAAAAATATGCAGATTGCCGACCCTTTGGCTGCAAGCGGGATAAGAAGTATTAGATTTTTGAAGGAATTAAATAAAGATAAAATCACGAAAATTTATATTAATGATTTTGGCAAAGATGCTGTTGAATCCATTAAAGAAAACTTATCATTAAATAAAATAAAATACAAAAATAATGAAAAAATAGTAATAGAAAACGAAGACGCAAATTTATTCCTCTTAAAATCGACTGGCTTTGATTATATGGATATCGACCCGTTCGGGACGCCAAACCCTTTTCTTGATGCCGCGTGCAAACGGCTTGCAAGGGACGGCATTTTAGCAGTCACAGCGACAGACACAAGCGCTCTAGCCGGTACTTATCCTCAGGCCTGCATAAGAAAGTACTGGGCAGCGCCAAAAAAAGATGCATTAATGCACGAGACCGGGCTAAGAATCCTAATAAGGAAAATCCAATTAGTTGCCGCGCAATATGACAAGGCATTGACTCCGATTTTTTCCTATTCAAAAGAGCATTACATGCGGGTTTTTTTGAGGAATGAAAAAGGGAAAAATAAAGCTGATGAAATATTGAAAATGCACTGCATGTTTAACGGCGCCGGCCCCATGTGGCTCGGCAATTTGTTTGATTCCGGGTTATGCGGCAGGATCTATCAGAATTCTATTAAGAATAAAAATTTTAATAAAAACAATGAGCTGATAAAATTCCTAAAAACAATAAAAGATGAGTCAAAAATAAACACCATCGGGTTTTATGACCTGAATGATGTTGCTGAAAAAAATAAAATAAAAACTCTGCCCAAAAAAGATTTATTAAAGAATAAAATCAGAAAAATGGGATATAAGGCCAGCGATACCCATTTCAAGGGAGAAGGGATAAGAAGCGATATTTCGCTAAAAGAATTGATTAATATTTTAAAAAATTAATCTTATAGAAAAATAATTTTTAACCGACCGCCCTTCTTACATCCGTAACTTCAACAGACTCAACACCCCCTATCTGAGAAATTTTCTGCTCAAGCTTTTCCGTGGTGCCTATGCTTTCTTCCATGACAAAAAGAATCATAAGCGCTTTCAGCCCAAAGGCTATCGGCTGTATTTCCGTCCTGAATTCCTCCGAGCTGCAGAACGCAACAATCTCGTGCTTTGCTTTTTTTTCCAGCTCAGAAAGATCCACATCGGGGCTCTGAGGCATAATCCTTAAAGATACTACAACGCGCGCCATTTTAGAATTCTAATTGGGCCCTTCAAAACCGCATTCTAAGCATTTGTATTTTGCCGCAATCTGCCTGCAGTGATGGCACCTGACAACTTCTGTCTTGCCGCATTTTGGGCACATAAACCTAGTTGAGCCTACTGTGTTGGAAATTCTCTTCTTGCATGAGCTGCATACTGCCTGTT
>JBBSWR010000176.1:0-9976 GCA_038046185.1 Nanobdellota archaeon | reverse complement strand
AGGTCAGGCGGGGCAATAGTAAGGTTAGTAGGCTTCTCTTTCCTGAACTTTAGGTATCTTTCTTTCTTTACGCTGATTTTCTTAGGCTTGTTTTTTCTTCCCATGTGCTTTTGGAAATTAAACTCATTTATAAAGTTTATTCTATTTTTTGAAATACGGCTGCCGGGACTTGCGTGCACCAAACATGATTGCCTGGCACAAATCGAACCCGGACCTCAAGCTTGGGAAGCTCGAATCAAACCACTAGACCACAGCCGTATAATAAGCCGTGAATTTCAGTCCAGTATTAAAGTTTTTCATTATAACATAACAACAAAACGCAAATTCAATCACAAAATTTAAATATTAACTTAATCAAAATTTCTCTGTATTTAAATAAAAGGTGAGAATCATAGAAAAAAACACGGATTTCAAGATTAAATGTTACAAGTGCGGGAACGAGCATCCTATGAATATGATGAGGATGGACCCGAACGGCAAGAATTTAGTATGCAGGGGCTGCCTGGACAGGAAAGTTTCATCAAACACTGCAACAAAAGAAGAAGTAAAATCACAGAAAACTCAGGAAGAGCCCGCAATGAAGGAATATTTCTGCAAAGCCTGCAAGTATAATTTCAAGAGGGCAAAGCACCTCACTATAAGCACGTGCCCATACTGCGGCTCCGGCAATGTAAATGTCAAAGGAAGCACTGCTAGGATAATGTCAGAAGCTTTCAGGATGAAAGGAGACTAAAATGAACCACAATCGTTCCGAGGAACTTCACGTTCCTCATTGCATGCTTTCCATCAACGCTTTCGCAAAGGGTTGGGGGGCTTAAGAATGTACGACGCAATGGTTCCATGCAAGGGATGCAGCAACAAAGTGCCTGCTTCATCATTAAAGATGGATTTGGATATAGGCAAAATGGTGTGCCCTGACTGCGTCAAGAACAAGAAAATTCACAAGGAAATTGAGCAGGAAGCGCTGCATAAAATCGAAAAAGGGGAAGCCATGATGAAGACTGTCGGCAACCAGCCGCAGATGCAGACTCAGCCGCCGCATGAGCCGACGCCAAGCAGAATTGCACACAAATGCACTTCGTGCGGATATAAGTTCAAGATAGACCCGGAAACAAGAATTCCAAAGAACTGCCCTTACTGCAATTCAAGGGTTATGAGCTATTAGTAATTCTATGTAGTTACATTTTTGCTAAAAAACGATAAATTTAAATAAAAGTAACTATATCTTCCAATATGAACGTTGTAAAGCGTAATGCTTACTATTATTTGTCGCATTCTTTCAGATTAGATAATAAAGTAATCCACAGGGAAAAATACCTCGGCAAAGAAATTCCAGCAAATTTAGAAGAAATAAAAGAAATATTTCTGCGTGAATGTATGCAACAGGGGATATTTAGTAAATTAAAAACTATTCAGGAAAATTTCCGCAAAGAATGGAAAAAATATCCGGAGTCCATCAAGAAAGAAATTCTTATTGATTTGTCAATTTCTTTTACTTACAACACAAATGCGATAGAAGGCTCAACTATAACTTTAGGTGAGACAGAAGACATAATTAAAAGAAAAATAGCTCCGAACAGACCGTTAAGAGATGTTCAGGAAACCGTTAACCATTCTAAAACATTTTTCAAGGCGATTAATGAAAATGATGAAATTTCCCCTGAAATGCTGCTTAAATGGCATAATGGAATATTTTTGGACACTAAACCGGATATAGCGGGAAAATATAGGGATTATCTAGTGCGTGTTGATGATTACCGAGCGCCGGATTGGCAGGATATCAATAAGCTAATGAATGAGTTTTTTGAATGGTATAATAAAAACAAGAAAATTATGTACCCAGTAGAGTTTGCCGCCAGGGCACATTATAAATTTGAGAAAATTCATCCATTTGGCGACGGCAATGGAAGGATTGGAAGATTACTTGTTGCCTATATCTTAAAAAAAAATAATTACCCGCTTTTGATAATTGAGTACAAGAAAAGAAAATCTTATTATCATGCGTTGACAAAAACCGAGATTGATTTCATGAACTGGCTTTTCAGGAGTTATTTAAGTGCGCATAGAAGGTATTTATAATAAAAATATAAAAAATTTATTCCTCTTCCTTTCCTTTGGATTCGGAACCTTCATTGTAAGAAGGAACAGCTGCCTTGCTGATAATCATTATGTCACCAATGGATTTGACCAGCTGGTGAGGCACAATAACACCTTTTGCTGAGCCTAGGACTTTGTTAAGGAATGAATTCTTTGTTGCCCTTACTCTCCAGCCAAATACCTTGTTTTGCGTCAGAATTGACTCTTCAACATCACCAAAATACTCGCCGTTGTCTGTAAATACCCTCATATCGTAAGTTTCGCTTATCTTTTTCATCTTTAACATTGAAATCACCTTTTGTTATATATAAATTAGTAATTTTATCTACTGGGTAGTATTTAAACTTTTTGGAAGGGTTTTTAAAAAACTATCACTTTCTCGTGACTGATGGGATACAAGAATCTTGTAATTTTGGGGACTTCACATATAGCAAAGCAAAGCCTGGATGAAGTAAAGAAGTACATAGAGGAAGAAAAGCCGGACGTGATAGCAATAGAGCTCGATTCCAAAAGGCTGCCTGCTTTGATGAGCAAGACTCCCAGAAAAATTCAGTTGAGGGTAATCAGGCAAATTGGAGTGAAGGGTTTTGTTTTTTCGTTGATTGGCGCGTGGGCAGAAAAGAAGCTTGGAAATCTTGTAGGGGTTGCGCCCGGCTCGGAGATGAAGCAGGCAGTCCAGATTGCTAAGAAGAATAACATCAAAATTGCTCTGGTTGACCAGGATATTGAAATAACCCTCAAAAGGCTTTCAAAAACTTTGACGTGGAAAGAAAAATGGAATTTTGCGGCTGATATTTTGAAATCAATATTTACAAAAGGGGAAAAGATTGACTTTGATTTAAGGACAGTGCCCGAAAAAAAGATAATCAAAAAATTAACTTCAAAGTTAAAAGAAAGATATCCGAATGTGCATAAAGTTCTGATTGAGGAAAGAAATTCCGTGATTGCAGGAAATTTAAGGACTTTAATGAATTCCAACCCGGATAAAAAAATCCTTGCAATTCTCGGCGCGGGGCATGTTGATGATGTCCTTGAACTGGTTAAAAAAGATGAGGGAATTAATTTAAGCTACAGCTACTCGGTTGGATAAAAACAATAAACTTAAATAAAGAAAATCAGAGTCCTAAAAAAGCAAAGCTTTTTGGGAACTTGAAAACAAAAGTTTTCAAGTATTTTCTAATTTAAAGAATCGAAATGTCCTGCATTTCGATATCTTTAAATATTCTATTTCTAATTTTATCATTATGGCAGAATTAGTTGACCTGATAGACAAGCTAAAAAAGTATTATACATTCACAAAGTATGAAGTCAGGGGCTATGCAATAGCAATACTGGCAATTGCATTCATTATTTCTTTCAGGGAATGGGGTGCAGGACAGTTTGACCTGACGGCAGGGCTATTCAACCTATTCAACTCGATTTTGATTGTTGCCCTGTCAATTCTTGTTCACGATGCAGGCCAGAGAATCTGGGGGCTTGCAATCGGATACAAAATAGAGTTCAAGATGTGGTCTTTTGGAGTTGTTCTGGGATTAATACTTGCTTTCGTTACCAACGGAAAATTCTGGCTTATAATTCCCGGCACCTTTATGCTACATCACTTAGCCGGTCACAGATTAGGCTTCTTCAGGTACGGTATAAATATTATCGGGCAGTCAATGGTTGCGCTTGCCGGGCCGTTATTCACGCTGATGCTGATTATTTTGTTAAAAATTTTGTATGCAATAAATCCAAACCCGTTGCTGCAGAAAGCAATTATGTTCAATATAATTTATAATATAACCAACATGCTTCCGATTCCCGTTCTGGACGGCGGCAAAATATTTTTCGGAAGCAGAATGATTTATGCTTTTGTGATGCCAGCTATGATTGTTGCGACAGTCTTAATGATGGTTGATATTCCAGTATTTTTTGCCGTTGTGCTGTCACTTTTGGTCGGAGTTATATTGTGGATTTGGTATTACGTAAGCTTTGAAAGAAAAGTGTGGAAGGGCCCGTAAATGTTTGAAGTCGAAAAAAGCTGGATGGAGTTTTTCTTTTTGTTAATTGCTGCAATAGGATTGGTCCTTGCCCTGCTTGTGCCAAGCGCTACAATCGGCTATGCGCTTGTTTTTGTATCGGGGTATTTTGCAGGCAGAGTTTTGTACCAGAGAAGAACAAATATTAGTTTTCCATTTTATATTATAACTGCTGGGTTTTTGATAGGATACCTCATAGGAATACAGTATGGCAGCAGGATAATTGCAGCTGTTTTGTACATTGCAGGTGCTGTTTTGAGCTATCAGCTGCATAGCAAAGGAATTTTGAGAGACCGGCTTTATTAAGATGAAAAATATGTATTTCCTGCTGATAATTCTCATTTTGGCATCCTGCACAAATGAAATTTCAATAAAGGATTCCCAAGGCCCAATAGGCGCTGCGGGAGAATCTTACATTAGGACAACAAGCGTTGAAATCGGAAGCAATGAAAGGATGCTGCCGCCGTCCATACTTATATTGTCTCCAAAAGAAAACCAGCTGATAAAAAATTCTACTGTAAATGTCAAAGTTTATGCCGATAATTTCAGGATTGTTCCAATCGGAAGCCCTGTAAAAAATGGAGAAGGTCATTTCCAGGTGTGGCTTGACAGCGACGGAAAAATCGGCGCTTACAACAACTTTACTTTCGAGAATGTTTCTTCAGGAAGGCATTCAATAGTAGCAGAATTAGTGATGAGTAACCATTCTTCGCTAAATCCCAGAATAATAAAAACAATTTCGATAAATGTTGAATCTGATGCCGTTTTAAAAGTGGGCATTCAGCAACCCGGAGTCGAGGAATTTGCTGTTGAATCTGATGATTTTGGATTTTACCCCAATAGCCTGACTGCGAGAATAAATGATACTGTCATAATTGATTTCAGATTCAGGAACGCCACTATGTATTTTGCCGGCATTGACATTCAGGGTCCTTTTCCAACAGTTAAATACAGGCACGGCGGCAAGCAGCCAATAACAGCAGAGTTTGTTATGAAAGGGGACACAAAAATAACTTCTTACTGGCCTTCGACCGGAATCAAGAAGGCTGATTTGATGGTAAATGCTGAGAAATAAATAAAGTTGCAGATCTTATTCTTTTCAACAACCTATTTAAACTCAAAAATACTCTCCAGAGTTATGATTAAGAACTTTGAGCCAAGGCTGTATCAGGAGACTATCCTTAACACAGCTGCAGAAAAAAATACCTTAGTTGTGCTTCCGACAGGGATGGGGAAGACAAATATTTTTCTGATGCTATCTGCCCAGAGGCTGAAGCAGTTTCCTAATTCAAAAATACTTTTTATCGGGCCTACCAAGCCGCTGATTGACCAGTATTTCAGCGTTTTCAAAGAGCATTTTGAGATTAATGAAAATGAAATGTCCATTTTCACAGGGATGATAAGCCCGGAAAAAAGGGGAGAGCTGTGGAAGAAGTCAAAAATTATTTTCTCAACGCCGCAGGGGCTGGAAAACGACATCATCAGCAACCGCATAAATCTTGGAGAAGTGTGCTTATTGGGCGTTGATGAGGCTCACCGCGCTGTCGGGGATTACGCTTATGTGTTTGTTGCAAAGCAGTTCATGAAGCTTTCAAGCTTTCCGAGAATAATCGCGCTGACCGCCTCGCCGGGAAGCGATATGGAAAAAATACAGGAAGTGTGCAAAAATCTTTTCATTGAAGACATTGAAGTCAGAACAGATGAAGACCCTGATGTAAAGCCGTATGTTCAGGCAATACAAACAGAATGGGTAACTGTAGAGCTTCCAAGGGTGTTCATAGACATTCAGAAATTTTTATTGGTGTTTTTGAGGGAAAGGTTTGAGAGGCTGAAGAAAAGCGGAGTTCTTAAAAAAGCTGACGTGAAATTTGTTTCAAAGTCTGACTTATTGCAATTACAGGGCGAAATAAGAAGCAGGATTTCCCAGGGCGAGAAGGATTTTACAATGTGGAATGCGATTTCAACTCTGGCTGAAACCATGAAGATTTATCATGCGCTCGAGCTGCTTGAAACGCAGGGAATCAACGCACTGAACAAATATTTTGAAAAATTAGTTTCTGAATCCAGCACGTCGCAGACAAAAGCAATCAGGGGAATAATGGCCGATTCAAATTTCAAATCTGCGCTGATAAAAACAAGAATACTTCATGAAGAAGGGGTTGAGCACCCAAAATTAATTGAGCTTCAGAATATTGTTGATGATGAAGCCGGCAAAAATCCCAACATCAAAATTATGATTTTCAACCAGTACAGGGACAATGCACTTGATGTCATGCAGAAGCTGAATAAAATAAATAATGTAAAAGCAAATCTTTTCGTCGGGCAGCAGAAAAAAATTGACACAGGAATGAGCCAGAAAGAGCAGAAGCAAATGCTCGATGATTTCAGGAACGGCCTGTTCAATGTTCTTGTTGCAACATCAATTGGGGAAGAAGGGCTTGACATTCCGAAAGTTGATTTGGTTATTTTCTATGAGCCAATTCCGAGCGCAATCAGAAGCATACAGCGAAGGGGGCGCACTGGGCGGCAGGAAAAAGGAAGAGTTATAATTTTGCTGGCAAAAGGAACGCGGGACGAATCTTACAGGTGGGTTGCACACCATAAGGAAAAGAAAATGTACATGAATTTAGTCAGTTTGAGAAAAAAGCTGAATTTAAGCCTTCATGAAAGAAAAGAAAATTCTGTAACAAAATATGCTGAAGATAAAATAAAAATTTTTGCTGACTACAGGGAGAAAGGGAGCGGCGTCATAAAAGAAATGGTTGAGGAAAACATTCAGGTTAATTTGGAGAGATTAGAGTATGCGGATTATGTTATATCATCAAGATGCGGCGTGGAAATCAAGACTGTTTCTGATTTTGTTGATTCAATAATTGACGGAAGGCTATTGGAGCAAATCAAGAATATGAAGAATAATTTTGAAAGGCCCGTGATTGTAATTGAAGGCTCTGAGGATATTTATTCTGTAAGGAACGTTCATCACAATTCAATCCTTGGGATGATGGCTACTATCGCCGTTTCGTACGGAATTCCCATAATCCAGACAAAAAATTTCAAGGAGACTGCTTCCCTGCTGCAGATAATTGCGCGCAGGGAACAGCAGGAAACTTCCAAAGATTTTAATGTACATGCTGACAGGAAGCCAACAACATTAAAAGAGCAGCAAGAGTATTTTGTCAGTTCGCTACCTGGGATAAATTTAACACTGTCAAAGCCTCTGCTGAAGCATTTCAAGACAATAAAAAATATTGTCAACGCTTCTATTGAAGAGCTGCAGAAAGTTGAGAAAATCGGCCCTGCAAAGGCGAAGCAGATAAAAGATGTTGTTGAAGGGGAGTATAAAGAATAATTTAGAAATGTTTATATTCTATTTCTCAAGCTGAAAAACATATGTTCAGAAAATTTTTAACCTGGGTTGTAAAAAATCTTATTGTTCTGCTGCTTGTTGCAGGCATATTCTACGCAGCTTCTTTTAATTTGTCCAGCATGGCCCAAGGCGGTGTCAAGGATATTTTTCAGTATGCTAGCCCTGAATCCCAAAAAGAAATTGTAAGCAAGCTTACATTGGTGTGCTCTTCATTGGACGGCAAGGATATTTCCGGACTGCAGCAGCAATTATCCAGCGGTCTTGTATCGATTGATTTCGGCAAAATAGGCGCTTTATGCAAAGACTATAATTCAGGGAAGATAAATGACAAGGAATTTTTCTCCGATGTGGTTGGAACTGCTATTCCGGACAAACTTGAGCTGCCAAAAGTCCAGGCTTTGGATAAATACTACTCTGCAATCGACTTCTTAAATAAAAATAAGATGTATTATTTTATAGCCTTATTGGCACTGCTGGCTGTATTATTTTTATTGGCAGGAAATTTACACGACTTCCTTGTGATTTTGACAGGAATTTCATTCAGCATGGGAATCCTGATATTGCTGCCTTATGCCGCTATAGTGGCATACAGCAAGTTTGTAGGATTTGACACTACGCCAATACTTTCTTCAATATTGCAGGGCAGCTTTTCGCTTGACATAAAGGCAATAATAAGTGTTGTTTTGCTGCTGGTGTTAAGGACTTACACAGTATTTATTCTTGCGCTTGGGGCAATATTCCTTAGCGTAGGGATCGCAGGCAAAGTGCACAAATTCAGGCTAAAAAGAAAAGATAAAACTCCCAGTACTGGTAAAAAAGAAGAAACTAAAGGAAAAATAAAGGAAGAAAAAAAAGAATTAAAGGATGAAAAACCTGATAAAAATAAAAAAGCGGTTAAAGAAGAGAAAATAAAAAAACAGATAAAGAAAAGCAAAGAAGAGATTGATGAAGAATACGAGCACAGAGACAGGACTGCGAAAGAAATTCTTGCAGAGTTAGATGAAATGCATGAAAAGAAGATAAAGGGAAAGAAAGATTAAAATTTCATAGCTCTCAATCTTTTAGTTCTTTCGGCAGTTGCTGGGTGCGTCGTGAACAATGACAAAAAACTTGCATTTCTAAAAGGGTTTGTTATGAACAAATGCGCAGTTGCGGTCGTTCCAAATTTCATTGGGTTAACATTAACATTTTTTTCTATTTTTTCCAAAGCATCTGCGAGATGCGTTCCATTTTTAACCGTGTTTGCGCCGGTTTCGTCAGCCAAATATTCTCTGCTTCTTGAAATTGCCATCTGAATCAAAGCAGCAATCAATGGAGTTAGAATTCCCAAAATCAAAAGGCTGATGATGTTATTGCCCCTGTCATCATCCCTGCCGCCGAAGATTGCGGACCATCTGGCCATCATCCCAACATAAGAGATGACTCCGGCAATTGTTCCGGCTATTGTTGAAATTAAAATATCGTGGTTTCTTATGTGGCCAAATTCGTGGGCAAGAACTGCCTTTAATTCCTCGTCATTCAGTATTTTCAAAATTCCTTCGGTTACTGCCACGACCGCGTGATTTTTATTGCGGCCGGTGGCGAATGCATTCGAAGTTTCAGTCGGAATAATATAAACTTTAGGCATAGGCAGATTGCTTAACCTTGCAACATCCGCAACAATCTTATATAATTTAGGATATTCATTTTTCTTTGCTTCCTTTGCGCGGTACATCCACAGAACAATCTTGTGCGAAAACCAGTAAGAGCCAAAATTCATAACTGCCACAAATACAAGAGCAAAATAAAATCCTGATTTTCCGAAAAAGCTGCCTATGAACAGGAAAAGAGCTGTGAGTACTGCAAGCAGGATTGCTGTTTTGATTTGGTTTTTCATTGACATATCAACAGTATAACCATCCGCGATTTAAAAAACTTATGATAGATGCTAAAACCATTCACAAATCTCCAATTTCCTTAATTCACCATTTTCAATTTTCAACAAGCTTTAAATAGAATAGTAGATTAGTTTGAATCATTATGAACCAAATTCCTGTTTATCAACACGAGTTCGAAATTACATACGGTTTAATGGTGGGAGGGAGAAATAGGGCGTTCTTTGATAGAGGGTTAAGTGCTAAAGGTGTTTACGGAACTGATGACTTGTTTGTTCCAGCAGTTGAAGGATTGAATGAGTTGGAGGCAACTGTCCAGAAATTAAAGGAGGGGGTTAAAAGAGTTGAAGGAGTTCATACTAAGGTAACAATTGTTATGGATAATTCTGACCTATTTCTTAAAGTTCAAACCAATGAAGATGCTATTAAAATTCTAAGACGGTTCGTAGATGAAGCAGGCTTGCCCTATCGCCTCTATGGTTCTGCAGACATGATTGACTCTATGGAAAGGACATTGAATGACTCCTACAATTCAACAACATATCGCTCTAGAACAATTAAACCTTCCTCTATCGGTCACAGAATGGAAAAATGGCTCACTGAAAGAGAGGAGAGAAAAA
>JBBSWR010000175.1:0-3922 GCA_038046185.1 Nanobdellota archaeon | reverse complement strand
CCGCCTATTCCGAGTTCTCTCAATTCGCCACTTGATTTTAAAATTCTTTCAATATCTTTGGAAATTGCAACTGCATACGCTCCAAATTCCTGCCCGAGAGTTATTGGAACGGCATCTTCCCAGTGGGTTCTGCCAACTTTCAAAACAGATTTAAATTCTTCGGATTTTTTTCTTAATGATAATTCAAACTTTTCTGCTTCTTCGGCCAAATCTTTCAGCAAAAACAAAATTGCAATTCTCGTTGCCGTCGGAATAACATCATTGGTGCTCTGCGCCATATTTACATGATTATTGGGGTTTACAGCATACTGCCCGAGATTTCCTCCAAGAATTTCTGTCGCGCGGTTTGCAATTATTTCATTGCAGTTCATATTAAACGGAGTTCCTGCTCCTGCCTGATAAGCATCCAAGGCAAAGTAATCATCAAATTTTCCCCCAATAACTTCGTCAGCGGCTTTAATTATGGCATTTCCAATTTTTTCATCCAGCTGGTTTAGCTTAATATTAGCCAGCGCGGCTGCTTTTTTTACCGTTGCCAATGCAGCAAGAAATTCTTTGTGCGCCTTTATGCCGCTTATCTGAAAATTTATTTTAGCCCTTTGGGTAAAAGCGCCGTAATAAGAACCAGCGGGCACTTTAATTTCCCCTATTACATCCTTTTCTGTTCTGTAATCCACCAAAACCCCCATATCCCAAGAATAACTGATTATTTTAATAAGTTTTGGTTTGGCCTAAGCTAACACTTTGATTTCCAATTACTTTATAAATCCAATTTATTTTCTATAGTAAAAAAGAGGTTAGTGACCTCTATATAGTTCTGAGGTTTTTGAGCTTAAATGGCAATATATATAGCAATAGAAGGGGCAGATGGCTCTGGAAAGTCTACAGTAGCTAAATCTACATATCAATTGCTATTGGAACACAGCAATCAGAGAGACCATATTGAAATTGTTAGCCATAATGCGTTCGATTTGTCTTCTTCATATCTTGCCCGAACAATAGGTAACAAAACTAGCAGCGTGATTCGCTATGGGGAGCAAAATGGCTCAAGAATTGCTACTGGAATGGGTTATTTGCTGTCGTTAGTTCCCTATCTTCTCGCAAAAAGGAAGGGTAGGAGAAAGGGAGTTATTGTTTCTGATAGGAGTCCTTGGATTACTGGACAGGTGTATATGCCAAAAATGTCCCGTGCAGCCTCTAATATCATGCTTCCTATTTTAAAAACTTTTATGGATAAGCCAGATTACGTGATATACTTAAAAGTGGATAGTGAAGTTGCTCAGGAAAGAGTTGGAGGGAAAGGCTCAGGGCAGCTATATAGTTCAAGAAAGGATTTAGACGATCTTGTTGCAAGATACGATGCTTTTATGGGAGGATTATCAACTATCAATTCTTCTAGATTTCTTTCTATTAATACTAACAGCAAGACGTTGGATGAAGTTTGTGAGGAATCTGCCGCTTTTATTGATAAAGAGCTGAGCGCAAGAGTAGCACATTTTACCCAAGAGATAGGCTCTATCAGCGATTATGTTCCTGGAACTGAACGTGCCAGTTTAACTCAGAAAATGAAAGGGGCATTTAGTGTAGAATCATTGAAAATGAGATTAGCCCAATGGTACAGAGAAGGCAGAATTGACGAATTTGATGGAGCAGAAGTTCTTAACTCTCTTAATAAAAATACAACTCAGTATATTTTAGGAAATTTTACGTTCTTTGCCGTTGTTGGTATTTCAACACCATCAGGAATCGGATCATTAATTTCCTGCCCAGTAAGATTTTTTTGGACAATTGGAAACAGGGCATATTGGACAATAAAGCATGATAGAGATAGAGCAAAAATTCATGGATTAGATATAGCATTAATAAGTGCAATTCCGGGAATAGGCAGCGGAGCACATTTGATATCATTGTATAGAGAAAATCCTAAATTATACGAACTTGTCAAAGAGCATAGCCTTGAGTACATTCCTTTTTTTGGATTACTCAAAAGAAAGGACAAAAAATGAGATTGAACCAAATAGTTGAAAAATTTTATGAAGTTGAGAAAGTAAGAACTGGCAAATTATTTCTTAGGTATCTTCGATTACGAAATCCGGACATAGAAAAATACGGGATTATCGCTTATTCATATATAAGATGGCTTGATGACTTAGTAGATTCTGGCACTGATCCCAATAAAGCCGCTGATATTTTAACAAAGGAAGAAGGAATGATGAAAAGAGTCGCTCAAGGTGAAGAATTTGATTCTGAAAGTTATCAATATTTATCTAAACTGCATCAGAGATATGGAGATAGAATTTTTGAATTGTTCCAAAAATTCATAGATGGGTTTAGGGCATATAATGGAATTATTATGTCCGGTAATCCGCTGGATAAACAAAGTTTTGTGAGAAGAACTATAGATCATACATTACCCTGTTTTCAGGTTGTTAGCTTGATAGCTTACGGCAGAGAATTACAATTTCCAGAAGATTTTAAAAGATTGATGATAGCTTGGTCATATTACGACGGATTACAAGATATAAGGGAAGATTTAAGCGCCGGTTTGATATTATTTCCCAAAGAAGAATTAGATTGCTATGGTGTTGACCTTCATAGAGGGCAGCCATTGCCAGTTTCTTTCAGGAGGATGTATGACCAAGTTAGGAAAAAAACAATTAAAGATTTGTTACTCCATTCGTCTTCTGTTGAAATGACTAACCTCCCTGCTTTAGAAAGAGTTGCATTGCATGGCTATTTCCTCTCACGTGCAATCAAATTAGCTGCCTCGCAATATCCTTTTACTGAACAAGGAATTGTCGTTGGAGTTCCCAAAGACAATCAATCATTAATCAAAGTTTAATTTATATTTTTCTTATCACTCCCACCTCAATCAAATACTTCTTAATTTGGGCATATAGTTAATTTTTTGATAATTTATTGGTTTTGTTTATTATTTTGTCGACGAGCTAGCCAATCGCTGAGTTGCAAAATTTTGCGTAAATATAGCAATCTGCCGATAACTGAATAGTATCCATAAAACAAGAAAATTTATAAGCTAGGGATATAATTTAAATCTGGGTTTTATGCGGGTCTTAAAACTTGAAAAAAAGAGGTTGAACGGGTTTCTTGGAAAGCTGGCAGATAGCTATGAGATTATAGCCCCGGTTAAAAAAGATTTGGTAAAATTTGAGAAGGTCACAAATTTTGATGAAATTTACCTGGAAAAGAATTCATATTTTCCGGTTAAGGAATATTTCTTCAGAAAACAGGAAGTGCTGTTTAAATTCAGCGGGACAAAGATAACAGTGCCGAATCCGGGCAATCCCAAAAGAGTTTTCTTCGGGATAAGGAGATGCGATTTGAATGCAATAAATCACCAGGATATGGTGTTCATGGGGCAAATAAATGACCCGTATTACATGTCAATGAGGCAGAACAGCTTTTTGATTGGCTACCACTGCAATGAAGCCCCATCGCCGTTTTGCTTCTGCGGCTCAATGGAACTGGCCGAGTATTTTGATTTGATGTTTTACGACAAAAAGGATTATTTTCTGGTTGAGGTGGGCTCCGAAAAAGGAAAATTTCTTGTTAATAAGTTCAAAGGATTTTTCACAGAGCTGCCAATATTGATTTCAAGCGAAGAAAAAAAAATCCCTGGGGCAGACAGGCTTGAGAACAAAGACATCTCAAAACTATATGACCATCCAGACTGGAAAAAGGGAGTTGATATCTGCCTGTCATGCGCGGCCTGCACTACCCTTTGCCCGACGTGCTATTGCTTTGAAGTGCACGATGAAGTTAAAGCAAAAAATCCGGCCGAGGGGCAGAGAAAAAGAGACTGGAGCTCGTGCCAGCTTCCGTCATTTACCAAAGTTGCCGGAGACCATGTTTTCAGGGAAACAAGGGAAGACCGATTCAAGCACCGCATCTACCACCAATT
>JBBSWR010000174.1:0-7751 GCA_038046185.1 Nanobdellota archaeon | reverse complement strand
GTGATTTAGGCAGTAGATGAATCCTGCTTTGCCTGCTGCTCCCCTCCCCTTATCGCTTTTTCTTAACAGAAGATAAACATTTTTTTTGGATTTTGAAATTTTTTGGACTTCATTTGCCGTCCCGTCAGGAGAATTATCGTCTACAACCACGATGTGCAGGTCATTTATTCTTAATTTCAGAATTTTGTCTATCAGGATTTTAATATTTTCACTTTCGTTGTAGGTTGGAATCATTACAAAGGTTTTCATTTTCACACCAATTTTTTAACTGCATTAATAACATCTTCAATATCCCACTTCGGAGGATAATCACATTTAGGTTTATAAGAACAGCAATCTTTTCCTTTTCCAATGATTTTAATCCCTCTACCATATAACTCGATTTCGGAGGCACTCGTAGGATAAAAAAACACTACAATTTTTTTCTTCAATGCTGTCCCGATATGAAGTGCAAGACTGTCGCTTGTCACAAGAACATTACATAAATTAACCAGAGATGCAAATTCCATTAAAGAATTGCTGCAGCCAGCATCTAAGATTTTTGTTTTCACTGATTTTTTTATATCATCATTTCTTTCTTTTTCCTCAGGACCGCCAAAAAGAATGATTTTGGAATTTTTTATCCGATTGTTCAATCTATCAATTAATTCTGCTGTTTCCTCGATGCTTAATTTCTTGTCTTCCCATCTTCCCCCAGCGCCCGTGTTTATACCAATAACTAAGTCATTCTTTTTAATATTATTTTTAGATGAGGACTTTTTTCCAAATTCTATTTCCTTATCGTTTAATATCAAAACCGGCTCCTGCTTTTCATATTTTAAATTAAGAACAGAATAGATTAATTCTTGGTATGTTTTCTTGTTTTTGGCTTTCAATTCGTCTGCTTTTTGCTTTCCGAATCTTGAAATCAAGCCCATGTCAAACCATGCTGAGGAATCCTGTGTGTAAACTCTTTTTTCATTGTCAATGAAAGCTCCGATTATTTTTTTGCATTTAACTTCAGAGGCCAGCCTGCACGTATCTTCGTCATCATCAAGGCTTATGACTAAATCATAATTTTTATTCTTTAATTCCTTTAAGTCCGAATCAATCAGGTAAATTTTTTCGATCAAACTGTTGTTTTTCAGAATATCAAAAGACTCTTTTTTTGTAACCCAGTCAATTCTTGCATCCCTGTACTTTGATTTTAATCCCTGAATAATGGAGGTTGTTCTAATCACATCTCCAATTGCCCCGAGCTTTATGATTAATACTTTCATTATATTCATTAATTCTAGGCTTATTTTAAAGAGAATTTTGAATATTTATCATTTTGTCAAAATTCTCTAAGAGAACTTTGAATCAAATATATAAAATTAATGTATTATTCAAAGTTCTCTAAAGCTTTTTATTTGAATGGGCATTATAGACAAATATTTATAAAACTCCAGATATTCAGCTCCTAAATATGAAACTAAACAAGAATTACTTGCAGACTTTTATTTTTGTCTTGGTATATTTATTTGCAATTTATTTCTGGTCTCAGCCCTACCAGGAGAGGAGAATTCCGTATGGGGAATATGATGCAATGTCGCATTTTGAGCTGGCAGACTATATGGCTTATAATGACAAGTCATTTAGCCAATTGCCGCCTTACATTGACATAAGATACGGGCCTGACAACAAGTTCAAGCCCCACACTTTGTGGTATCCTCCCACCTTTCATGCTTCTCTAGGAGTGATGGAAGTTATAGGCGGAGAGAGGGTATTGCCTGTGTATTTGATGAACACTATGATGGTAACTTTCATAATAATTTCAGTGTATTTTGTGATTAACTCATTATTTGGATTTTTGCCTGCGATATTGTCTGCCGTCCTACTAATATTTTCACCCAGGGATTTTATGCCTTATTTGTGGGGGCAGTGGCCTGAAAGATTCGGGTATACGTTTATACCTTTGATATTGTACTGCTTCTACAAGTATTTTGTATCATATTCAAAAGGAGAGAGCAAGCCTATTTACCTTTATCTTACGGCTGCTTTGGCAGGTATAAACCTTCTTGTACACCCTTTGACATTTTTCCATTCTGCCGCTGCAGTAGCAGTTCTTTATATTTTCCTGTCGATAAAACAAAAGAAACTTATTTTTAACTGGAAGCATGCGAGCATATCATTAATTATTTTCTTGATAATATTTTTTTCATTTCCATATCAGACGTTTAATATCCTGCCGCAGCTGGGTACGATAAGGACAGCAAGCGGAACTATGATAAAGGACAACAAGCAATTTTCGTTTGGAAGGATATTTCAATGGAGTCTCGACCCAAAAGACTATGAGGGCAGCGTGCCTGCAAGCTATTTTTCCTTCAGAGAAATGGATGGGTTGTGGACGTTGCCGTTTCTGCTGCTTGGCATAGCAATTTTATGCTGGAGGAGAGAGGAACGGGATTTGCTAATGATTGCATGGCTTGTCAGCCTCTATCTTGTGCTTCACCGCGACATTATAGGGCAGGCATCCTTTCTGCACAGGTCGTTATCAGCAACTGCCCACATATTTGTGCCTCTTACAGCAATCGGCGCAGTTTATCTAAGCTCTATAATAAAAATACCAGAAAACTTTAATCTTTATCTGAAATACGCGCTTGTTGCCATATTCTTGTATCTTACCTTATTCGTTGCTGCGCCCTATGCAAGGCAATACCTGAATAAGGATATCTATAATCCAAACTCAATCAATGGAAAATTAAGCTATGATTTCCTGAAGATTTTGACGCAGCCGCAGTTTGACGCAGCCCAGTGGATTCTGGAAAACGTGCCGGACGAATATAACTTATCAGTTTTGGGAATACCTCACGAGCCAAACTTTTTGCCGGCAACAGCTTATAAGATAAGATGGTCTATGGCAGTGTCGCAGCACGTGAGCAGATTCTATTATTTGCTGGACGATAGGGATAATTTCACAAAAGTTAATTATGTCATGCTGGATTACACGATGGTTGGCCCTACAGGGGATGAAAAATTATTTAATAGCATGCAGTCATTTGAAAAAAATATGACCGGCCACGAGCTGGTTTATGATAAAAACCGCATAAGAATCTACAAGCCAAATGGAATTTAAAATAAAAGATAAGGGATTTGCTGTGTTTTTGCTAGCTTGCCTTCTTGTAATTTTGATATTCTCATATGCGCTTTTCGGAATGGCGGGGCTGAGAGTTGCTTTGGGAATAATATTTGTTTCACTTCCATTTTATTTTATACTAAATAATTTTAATTTAGAAGAAGGAGAAAAATTCATATTTTCACTTGTGCTTGGAATCACAATTTTCCCGTCGTTAGTTTACGCGCTTGGGTTTTTAATTTCATTTAAAATATCAATTACTATCGCGTTTATCTTTTTGTTAATCGTGGCTTTTACCATGCCCAAAATCAAGAAAAAACCAAATAATTCAAAATAATAAATCTCAGTTAAGCGTTATTCTTATTTCTTTTTCATATTTGCCAATAAAAATCCCAAAATAATTATCAACGGCGGCAATATGAATACGTGATACTTTAAATTCAATCCAGCCAATCCAAGGTAGTAGCTTATTGTTCCAATCAATCCTGCCGCCACCGCGCTCCCAATAAGCGTTCTTTGTACAAAATCAATCTTGTCGTGCCAGTATAACATTCCAAAATAGCCAGGAATTATGAAAAGCCAGAATATTGAAAATACGCTTCTTAATATCGTGATAAAACTATCATTATAAAATGCTATTTCGAACAGCACGATAAACAGTAAAAGCAGGTAAATAAAATACAGGACCTCTTTTTTTATTAAGTCAAAAATTTCTTTCTTCAATGCAATCAGCTCCTATATTGGTATTTTTTAAAATTACAACAACCTGGTTTTCAAAGGCAATTTTTATGAAATCTTTTTTCAGCAAATCATTTGCTATTAATAGGTTATATTGGGCAAGGACAAGCGTATTTGAAACTTTGTCGAATACAAGATAATCAAATCCGCATATGTCATGAGGTCCAAAAAAGTAGCTATTGGGCTTATCCTGCGACGGGTCATGGAAGCTGAACAATCCTGTTCTTTCCATTGTGCCTCCACCCGTGTCGCCAGGTATCTCGCTTACATAATTCCTTTCAATCTTTTTTTCCTGCAATGATTTTACAAATTCATCAGTATCGACCTGATAATGGGATCTTTTTGTATTCCTGAGCAATGCGTCCTGGCTGTATATATCCCCATAGAAGAACAAAATTTTTGATTTTTTTTCAGTGTTCCCGCTTATCCATTTAAGTGATTCCCAATGGTATTGGTCCATTAACCCTGCAGAGTTGGGATAATTACTGTAATGCGCAATACCTGGGATTTTTATTATGCCAAGGATTAAGACTGAAAAAACTGCAAATAATGCAAGGCTGTAAGTCATGTTCCAATTCTTAATAATTAATCTTAATACAAAATAAATTCCGAATCCGAAAAATACTGATAGATAGATTGGCCAGAAAAATCTTATCTGGAAGGAGCGCAGCTGGAATCCGATGTAATTCATAAATCCTGCAAGAAGCATGGAAAACCCGAAAACCAATGAAACGTGAATATTTTTCAGCTGAGTTAAAGAAGCAAATATTCCTATTATTATGAAAATTAACAAAATTCCAAATCCAAAAATATAAAAGCCGGGATTTCCATTCCAAATTGGGTCAACGCTGAATGTGTAAGGTTGGCTTCCTGCCCAGGTATATTTGAATATGATAATGTAATAAGCTACGGCTATAAAGGAAATTGCAAGAAAAATTCCGATTTTCTTCAAATCCCGCCTTGATAAATTTTTATTAAGCCATTTTGATAGGACAAGAACGACAAGAAAAATTCCCGCAAATACTGCTTCTGATGTGTGCGTGAGCAATATTGATATCAAAATTATAGAAATAAAAATGTAGGATTTTTCCAAATCAAGCTTCATTACGCACCATGTAAATGCCACAAGGAAAAATTGGGCAAGCATTGAAGGCCAATGGCCGAAAATAAATCCTGTTGAAAACTGTGAATTAAGCGGGAAAAACAAGCTTGTAGTGTTGACTGGATGCGAAATCATCAATATGGTTATCGGGAGGGAGATTAATGCAACTCTTTTGTTAAAATCCCTTATGATAAAATACATAACCAAGGCAGCAATAATTGCAAAAAACATCACGACAAAATAGATTGAATCATACACTTCGAGCCCGGAGGAATATGAAAAAATAACTGCGATGTGGTAAAGCAGCGGCGGATATCTGCCTACAATATTATCAAACCCTCTTGATATGTAAAATGCCTCGTACTTGAAATTTCCTGCATCTTTTATCGCCTCAGCCCTTATCTGGTGCTGGAACGGGTCGGAGGCGTAATAGCCATAAGGAAAATCGTGCATTATTTTGTGGCCAAATAAATTTCCGGGGCCTATAAACAATAAAATCCCGAAGAAAACTGCCAGAACTATCTTTTCAAAATCAAGCTTGATTTGAACCACCTTTTTTGGAGTAAATAAAATATCCGATGTAAACCAGTACAAGAATCAAAGAAATTATTGAAATTAATTTTCCTGTCTTGTATGAGCTTGGGCTGTATTCAAAATCAAGATTTCCTTTTTGTCCATCTAAATATAGGGAAGATATCACCTCATCTGCCTTATAAATTGGGATTTCTTGGTTATTTACAGTTGCCTTCCATCCCGGGAAATACGCAAATCTTTCCGATGCAACAAGCCATCCCTTCTCGCCGTTCAAATTCAAAGTGATTTTATTGTTTGTGTATTTCCTGATTTCCACTTCAGTTGCATTGGCCGTTATATTCATGATCGGCTTTACATCCTCTTGCGAGACGGAGTTCTGGCCACTTAAAATATCAGGAATCAGCATCCCTCCATTTTTCTGGTATTCAACCAACTTTGGCAAGCTCTCCTGGCTTACAGAGCCCTCGAGCAGAAATATGTAGTCGAACTTGCCGAGAAAATCCTGGGAGTAATCATCAATCTTTGAGACTTCAACCATTACAATTTTGCCTGGATTCAGGTCGCTTAATATCAAGCCATACACCAAGTTTTTTGCCTTGGTAGAGTCTCCAACAATAAGCGCACTCTTCGGCGCAATATAAAATCTGGGAGTAACGTTGTTTCTCTCGTACAAGTAAGGCCCCCATGCTTCCATTATAGGGCACTCCGGGCACTGGTTAAACCTGCCAGCCAGCTTCATGCTGCCAAAATCTAATTTCTTGTCCGATATTATATATTTTACATTCAAGACGCTCAAAATATTTGAGTCCAGGTATTGGTTGCCAACTGACAAGAATATGACATAATCATTCATCCAAATTCCTCCGCCGCCTTTTGCATCTGAAATTCCCTTTTGAGAATAGTAGTTATATCCAGAAGCGCCTATAATGTCCTTCATTCCAATATTCATAACCCTGAATTTGGAATTGTCCTTGCTCATGTAATCAATCAGCTTTATGTCTTCGATATTTACAATTTTTGAAGATGTCGGTACAGTATGTACAAGCAAGACTTCAATAAGGATTATTGAAAGTATGAGTGCAAAAACAATATTTTGGTATTTTGAGTATTTGGAATACAATCTCGATTTATTTAGATTTTCTGACAAATAAATGAATCCATAGGCGGCCAAAATAGAAGCCGCAAAAACAAAAAGCACCATTGCCCTTTCAACGTGCCTTAGCTTGTCAAAGCCGGGAACCTTATACATAAAATCAGCTACAAAAGTGCCCGATGCAAACAGCAGGGAGAAAATCGTGAGAAGCAGGGCAAAAAGCACAATCCTTTTCTTATGGCTGAAAAGCCCTAGCAGGATTAAAATTATTCCGGCGATTCCGACTGCTCCCGACATTCCGGCATAGCCAAAATCTCCAATAAAAACTCCCTGAAAATTGCTGAAGCTTATCGGCTCTCCTAAAAATTCCTGGAATGAAACTCCAATGCCGCGGCTTGATAATTTTGTAAACTCCAGCACCGGCAAAAGCTTGACAGACGCTAGACTTAAGCATACAATAACTAAAATCATCCCAACAAAAAATGACTTAATCAGAACGGACTTGAAGTTTTTGCTCATCAGGTTTACGGCTAAATAAGCAAGCACAAGAAGCGCGGTATAAAAAAACAGTATCATGCTTCCTGCAAATATTTGCAGTGCAAAAAATATGCCGGCCAATATGCTGTAAAATACCCAGCTTGTGCTTTTCATTGCCTTGTAAACAAAAAGAAAAATGAAGGGAATTAATGCATAGCCCTCCAGTATATTTATGTGGCCATGTATTACAAATGTCTGCACAAAGCCGTTGAACATATAAAATAATGCAGAAATAAATGCTGCTTTTTTACTGCCAATAATAGCGTAGGTTAAGATATACATGCCCAAGCCTGCAAGGAAAAAATAAAGTACAAGCGAGAGGTTCATCGCAGCATAGATGTTCCTAAACAGATAAATAAACAAAAAATTCAGGTCAAACATATAACTTTCTGGTATTGCGAGCAGAGGCTGCCCGGAATAAAAATATGGAGTCCACAATGGCAACTCATTATTCTTTAATGCTGATAGCGTATTATAGGAAAGAAATGTTAAATCGTTTACGTAATGTATGTTACTGAGTATCACTCCTTTGTGTAAAACGCTGTTCAAATAAAATAAGCTTAAGATAAAAAGTATGCCAATGAAAATGATATGCAGGTTAATCTTTTTCATAAATATTCTACGCCTTTAGATGTTTCTTTCCACAGGCC
>JBBSWR010000173.1:0-3067 GCA_038046185.1 Nanobdellota archaeon | reverse complement strand
GCATAAACCTCGCCTGTAACAGATGTTAATGTCCAAGCAAATAATGTATTAGCACTCGCATCATCTAAAGTTAAAGTTCCGGTCACATTTCCTACATAGCCTTTCCATCTTGTGTTCTGTTGGGTAGAATCTAAAATTGCTGTAAATATATAGCCGCCTGGGCTTGTAGTACCGTTTAATGTTGAGTTAACCTTGGTTCCATTAGCAACTACTTTTGTTTGGTTGCCAAAGACAGTTAAAGTTGGACCTGCAGGAACTGCGTGAACTGCTGTTAAGATTAAGCTAAAGATGGTGCTTAATGCTATAATCAAGAACAAAGTATTCAGCTTGCTGTTCTTCGTTAAGTGTTTAATCATTTTTGTTTTGAATTATTTTTATTTTTTTGAGGAGTTATTCTTTAAAAACACGTGTAAGCCAGCGGGCTTTCAAAACCTAAATAAGTCCAGAGTCAGCGTACGTTCCCGTTTGCGCTGACTTTAGACGCTTGCACTTCGCTTGCTCTCTTGGTATGTGTTTTCTGTCTGAATTTCCTCACCTCTTTCGTTTGATTTTTTTAAAGTGATTTTTTATAATAAAAAATAATTTATGATAACTCAACAAAAAAGTAATAATTTGTTACTGCAACCTCTGAACCAACGTGGCCATTTTCTAACACAAGCGTCTGGAAGTCGTATGTGTCAGTTGAGCCTGGCTGGAAGCCATTTGCATTTTCCCTTATCAATGCGGTAAACACCAAGCTTGTGTTGTCACTCAACAACAATTCCTGCCATCCCGCTGAGTTATACGCCTCGGTTGTGTAAGGATGAGCCAAAGAGCAGCCATCTACGGCATCTATTGTTATTGCTCCAGTTCTAAACCCGGTTGCATCAGTATAAGTATCATTAAACGTTTCATTTAAGCCGTCTTTATCTGTTACATTAATGCCGAAGTTCAACTCTATTTGAGAACCGTTAATGTTATAAATGATTCCTTGGGAACCTCCAGCGCCATTATCACCAGTATTACTTCTTGTTCCGCTGACATTCATGCAGTATATATTAGACCAACTAACAACGCTGCCGTTAGAAGCATAAATCTCACCAGAAGGATTCGGCAATGACCAATCATATAAGGTAAAGTTGCCTGCATCATCTAATGTTATTGTACCAGTTACGTTTCCGTAGTAGCCTTGCCAAGCTTCTGTGACTCTTTTATTATCTATAACCAAAGCGGTTACATTGCCGGCTTTCGCTTGAATTATAAAAGAACCAGAATTATTTTGAAACCTTCCGGAACCTGCACTTGTTATTGTGGTTGGGCCTTGAGGTTCACTTCCAGCAAGAACTAAACTCGCCAGCAAAGTAAAAACACTCAATGCCAATAAAAGTGAAGCATACCCTCTAATTGAATCGTTTCTCTTTTTCACCTAAAACACCTCGATTTGTTAGAATCAGCACGTTTTCGTTTGCGCTGACTCTGATTGAATTGATATGTTGGTATACTTTTTACCAACTTTCGGATTTTAGTATACTAAAACCCACACTGATATATAAACCTTTCGGTTTTACTCATACAAGAAAATACTAATTTTAATTATTTACTATACAGAAAATATTTATTTTGAAGCAAAACTTCACTAAAAACAAAAAAAATGTGCTATTTCACAAAAACACTTCAAGAATGTCTATCATCTCTTTTTTTGTTTTAGCTTTGCTAAGTTTTTCTGAGAGGTAATCGTTTTTGAATACCTCTTTAATCCATTTTGCAAAATCATTCTTATTCTCGCCTACATGACTGCTGAATAGTTCGTCACTCATTATTCTTAGGGCGTCATACAGCTCGTAAATATTTCTGACGACATCTCCATTGCTAAGCCAGAAATATTTCTTTGTATTGGTAAATGCATATTTATTGTTTTTTTCAGTTTCTTCGTTCATAAGTGATATATTCTCCAGAGTTTCAATCATCTCTAATTTCGTTTTTGCATTTTTCATTTTGTCTGCAATTTTATTATCCCTAAAGATATGCCTTACCCACTCGCTGAAGTCATTTTTATTATTATTAACGTGATAATCAAAAGTTTCGTTATCAATCACTTCCAAAATATCTATGAGGTCGTGCAGGCACTTTAATACTACGCCGTTACGCATATGGAAATACTGCTCTGGATTTACATGCCTGAATAAGCTAAGCTCATTGGAAATTAATTTAAGCTCCTTAATTTGTGTTTGTATTTCTCTTTCCCTTTCATGAATAAATTTGAGGTCTTCTTCCAATGCCAGCTTTTGAACCTGCCACTTTTGCTCCAGCATTTTTAACTCGCCAAGTTTTTTGACCAGGTCGTCTTCCAGCTTCTTTTCGGGGCTTAGTGATTTTCCAGACTTTATCTCATGTTTCTTAATATCCCAATAGCTTCCCATTCTGGAAAATAAATCCCCCCCTAACAGCTTTTCTTTGGAATCTTCATTCCTTTTTATGTGCTCCAAAACATTAGCGAAAAATCCCGGCTCGGTTCCGGATTTTATGCGCTCATTAGGGGTGTAGCCGGCAGCATAGAACTCTTTGGATTTGCTGAATTTATAATCCTCTTGCGGAGAACCCTCCTTTAATTCTGTTGATTTAATCCTGGCTGATTTGGCTTTTTTAATTTCTTCCGGCATATCCTCTTTTTCTAAATCTTCAAAGGTTCCTTTCTCACCTTCGTCGCCTGCGGATTTTTGCAAGCTTTCGTCCAGCGGTGGCAGTTCCTCGGGGGCTTCCTCTGATTTGGGGCTGCTTACCTCTAGCTTAGCTTCTTGTTTTGGCGCTTGGGCAGCTCTTACAACATCTTCAGCCAGCGGCGGCAGCTCATCCGGCACGTCGCTTGCGCCATCACCTTTGGATTCTTCTTCTTTCCTGCCAAGAAGCCCCGAAATAAACTTTTTAACCAATCTATCAACCCCTCTTTTTTAACATAATATCTGTTATTCCATAAACAATTTTTATGACTTTTAAATACTTTTGTTATTATTACAAAGTAGAGTATGATAATTATAGTCAACGAACTAAATAATTGGACACATTCAAGCTAAAAAAATGTTCGTCAAGA
>JBBSWR010000172.1:0-1534 GCA_038046185.1 Nanobdellota archaeon | reverse complement strand
AGCGCCTCCGCAAATCCAGTTGTCCACGCTTCTTTCAATTTTGAAATCGGCAAATCAATAATTTTTTTATTATTTTTTGTTATAGTAAGATTTTTACCTTTTGTTTTCCCCAGCTTAATCAAATTCATTCTGTAAAACTTAAACAAAACATTCAATTTCTCAATATTTTTATCCTCGACTTCAAAAACAAGTCCTGAGCTTTCTGAGAATAATGACTTGTCATTTCTTAAATCAGAAAAATCCAGATTAATTTCAGCTCCAAACTCGCCATCGGCATCTCCGCCCAAAATCATTTCTGAAACCGTGGTTGCCAGCCCGCCGTCGGAAATATCATGGCATGATAACAGCAAGCCCGAATTGATTGCATCTATAATGACATAAATCATATTTCTTTCTTTCTCAAAATCAATTATCGGAACGATAGCGCCTGTTTCATCATTTAAATCATAATAAACTGAGCCGCCCAATTCATCTTTTCTTTCTCCAATCAGAAATAAAGTTGAGTTTTCTTTCTTAATTTTCATCGTTATCGCCTTACTGTAATCTTTCAGAACTCCGATGCAAGCGATGACCGGCGAAGGGTCAACGGATTTTCCCGAAGCAGACTCATTGTAAAAGCTTACATTTCCGGAAATAACCGGCACGGGAAATTTGGTTCCCTTGAAATAAAGATTCTTTGCAGCATCCGCAATCCCCCTTACCCCCTCATAAAAATCATAAAACGCTTCAGGCTTTTCTGGATTGCCATAATTTAAGCAGTCAGTTAATGCGCTTGGAACTGCGCCTACGGCAGCAACATTTCGCATTGACTCGGCTACTGCGTTGACTGCCCCCCAGTACGGGTCAATCCTGCAGTATTTCGGGTTTGAATCGCATTTAAGCGCAACTCCAAAAGTTCCGTTCTCAACAGCTTTCATCACGCCGGCATCGGCATATCCGGTTTCTATCACTGCATTTCCCATGACGCTCGTGTCATAATGCTTGTAAGCTTTGGACTTGCTGGCGACATTTGGATGCCTTAAGGCAGACAAAATTAATTTATTATAATCGCCAGGCTCTTTCAGATTAGGCTCCTTGAAATTTCTTTTCTGGGATTTTTTCTCACGCTCGTATTTTATTCCTTCAGTCACAACTTTAATCGGGACATTGCACACAATTTTTCCCTCGTATCTGGAAATGTAATCCTGCTGCTGGGTAACTTTACCGATTACAAAAGCCCCTGCCCCCAGGCTGATATTGGGCAGCTCAAAATCCTCATTATAAATTTTCAACAATGTTTTTGTGAATGAAGGCGGGCAAATCCACGTGAATCTCTCCTGCGTTTCAGAATTTGCAATTATATGGGCAGGCAGGTTTTTCATTGAAACGTTTACTTTGCTCAAATCAATGTCCGCTCCAAAGCCGGAATCTGAGCATAATTCTGAAGTGCTGCACATTATTCCGCCGGCTCCCATGTCCTTGAAGCCAAGCTCGACCTTATTTTTTTTGGCTTCTTCAAAAACAGAATATGTTGCCCTTATAATTACATTTTTCA
>JBBSWR010000171.1:0-8457 GCA_038046185.1 Nanobdellota archaeon | reverse complement strand
TTATTCCCTTATTTTGCAGCTGTTGGATTCTGTATTTGACTGCCTCTCTTGACTTATTTACTTTCTTTGCAAGAACGGAGTTATGTACTCTGCAGTTCTTGTCCAGTTCTGCTAGGATTTTTCTGTCAGTCAAGTCTAGCACTATTTTCTCCATATTATTAACCGATTAATGTTTTTATTTATAAATATTTCTATAAAATGGTTAAAAAATGGAAGATAGTTTGATATACATATAATATTAGTAACTACTATATAATACTAACAAAATGGCAAAAACAATTGATGATGTTGTGAAGAGCGGAAATAAGGCAGAAGGGCCAAGCCAGATAGCTCAACAGCAAACAGGCAACTTAGAGTCCAGGCTAAGATCGGCCGGAAATCAGCTAAAAACCTTAGGGGGCGCCTTGGCCACAGGAGGGATAGTTGCCGGCACTTATGGATTAATTGGAAGGTCAAGCCTTTTGACTTCTGCTGGAAATGGGGCCGGATATTTGATAGAGAAAATTAAGGCAAAGGAAAAGGTAAAGCCCGGAGAACTTGCTAAAGAAGTTGCAACTGGAGGCATAATGGGAACACTCGGGTACGCTTTATATTCAATGATAGATTTTATTCCAAATTACAGCTTGCCACTGAAGATAGTAAAAACCATTGCTTTTAATCCAATAATGCTTGCGCCTTACGTGGCCTTCTATCAGGCATTTACATATTTAAGGGACAAAGTTGGAATTGGAAAGAGCATTGCCGGCGCTTTTAACCTTAAAATTTTCAGATATTTGAAAGATGCTTATCAAAATGAAATAAAGCCAAATTTCAAAGCGAGCATGAAGAAAATAATGTACCTCGCACCAATACATTTTGCGAGCATTAATTATGTAACGGAAATCTGGAAGAGAGTAGCAATAGGTGTATTTAACGACATAGCTTTCAGGCTATTCCAGAGCAAGAAGAAAGAACCCGGCTATGCCCCTGCTGTTGGCAATTATGGTGCATATAGAAATCCTGCACCAGCTTATGGATAATTCATCTAGAATTTAACACAAAACGTGGAAAATTTTGCCGAAAATTTTAAATACTAATGCTCGTGAGTATGAAAAATAACATAATTTGGGGGTGTGATTGATGAAGAATGGACTATTGGTTTTTCTTATGGTATCAGTTTTAGTCTTGAATGCATGCGCACAGTGGCAGGCTACAACACAGCCAACCGGTGGGCAAGTTGAGCCGGCACAGTCTCAAGGAACATATAAAATCGGAGTAATGCTTCCTTTGACGGGCGATGCTGCAGCTTACGGGTTACCAATACAAAAGTCGATAAAGATAGCATTGGACGAGGTCAATGCAAAAGGCGGAGTAAATGGGAGAATGCTTGAGCCTGTTTACGAAGACAGCAAATGCAACCCGAAAGATGGGAATGCGGCAGCGCAAAAATTGGTTAACGTCGACAAGGTTAAGGTTATAATAGGGGGAGTATGCTCAGGCGAGACTATGGGGGCAGCTCCGATAACGGAAGCGAATAAAGTGATTTTGATATCCCCGAGCGCAACCTCTCCGGACATTACAAAAGTAGGAGATTTTGTATTTAGAGTGGCACCAAGCGATGCTTATGCAGGAACTGTAGCTGCCCAATACGCGTACAACGAGCTGAATGCTAAAAAAGCGGCAATAATAGCAGAGACTACTGACTACACCCAGGGCCTGGCAAAAGTTTTCATGGAACAGTTCACAAAACTTGGCGGGGAAGTAGCTGTGGATGAGATGTATAACCCGGAAGACACAGATTTCAGGACGCAAGTTGCAAAGGTCAAGGCTGCAAACTCTGATGTGATATATATACTGCCCCAAGCGCCTGCAAAAGGAATTCTCCTTATAAAACAGCTTAAGGAAGCTGGAGTCACTACACAGCTATTGACAGCAGAAGTGCTTATAGGGAGGAATATTGTAGCAGAAAATGGTGCGGACATGGAAGGCATTATAGGCATTGAGCAGAAGTTTGATGAGAAAAATCCAAAAGCTGCTTCATTGCTTGTGAAATACAAGCAGCAGGCAAAGGAAGATGCACCATTCCCGGGATACATGTCGGGAGCTTATGATATTGTTTACCTGCTTTCGGACGCAATTGCGAAGAACGGATACGACAGCGAGAAGATAAGGGACTACTTGTACAATGTCGAGGATTACGACGGGGCTGTGGGCAAGATTACCCTAGACGAAAACGGAGACCCTACGATGGAATACTCCATCTTGCAAGTCAAGAATGGGGTGCTTGTACCGGCACAGGCAACACCACACAAGTAATTATTTTTTATTTCTTTTTTTGTTTTTTATCATAAACTTTAAATAAACTGCTCGTAAAAACAATAAAATGACTTATCTGTTGCCTCAGTTGATTGTCAATGGACTGATTGCGGGTGCTATTTATGCAATTGCTGCTGCGGGCTTTGCGTTGGTTTACAAAGTCGTTAAATTTCAGTATTTCTCATACGGGGCGATAATCGCTTTTGCTGCGTATCTATTCTTTACGTTCGTAAACAGAATGAAACTTAATATTATTTTTGCAGCTTTCTTGACCATTATTGCAATAGTTATTGTTACATTGATTAAAAATCAGATAGTGTATAAGCCATTGAGGAAAAGAAAAGCAACCCCGACAATACTGCTTATTGCGTCTATTTCCCTTCTTTTATTTCTGTCCGCCTTAATACTTGCAATTTACGGCGCTAGCACAAAATCTATACTTATAGGCAAGAAAATAATGATTTTTGATTTTAAATTTTTTACAGTGACTTCAATTCAGGTTGCCATTATAGCTTTTGCAGTTATCCTGTTTTTATTTTTGTATGTTATACTAAAGAAAACAAAGCTCGGCAAAGCGATGAGGGCATTGGCAGACAATAAAGATGTTGCAAGAATCATAGGCATAAATCCCGAAAAAATTTACACATATACTTTTGTAATTTCTGCCGTGATGGGCGCCGTATCGGGCATACTAATCGGTGTTGAGCAGAATCTTTATCCAAGAATGGGGGTCATGATAATAATAAAGGGATTCATAAGCGCGGTTGTTGGAGGCCTAGGCTCCGTGCCTGGCTCTGTCATCGGTGGATTTTTTATTGGGATTGCGGAGAATGTTGGGATATGGTACCTGCCAAGCGGATATAAGGATGTAATTTCATTTACTGTGATGATTATATTTCTTCTTTTTAAGCCAGAAGGAATTCTTGGAGTGAAGGTGCGAGATGATACATGACTACCTGATTGCATTTATGGTTTATTTTTTGATATATACAATAATAGTTGTAGCTTTCAACCTTTCTTTTGGATTTACAGGACTGGTTAACTTAGGCCATATGGTTTTCTTCGGGATCGGCGCCTATGCCTCAGCATTGCTTACCTTAAATGGGATTTCATGGCATGTTTCAATTCCGGTCGCGGCGGTGATAGCGTCCCTTGCAGGGGCAATTATAGCAATGATAACCGTAAGATTGAAAGGCGATTATTTTCAAATTGTCACTCTTGGGCTGGCTTTTATAGCAATAGCAGTTTCACGCAATTGGATATCCCTGACAAGAGGCGCGCTGGGATTGCCGGGCATTCCGCCAATTATAAAAGATAATTTTTATTATATGATTTTTGTCCTGGCGGTTGCGGCATTGTGCGTTCTGTTCTTTTACTGGCTCACAAAATCCGGGACAGGGAAAATATTCCAGGCAATAAGGGATGATGAGACTGCTGCTTCTGTTCTTGGCAAGAACACTTATTTTTATAAAGTTTTGTCCATATCCATATCAACATTTTTCGCTGGCATTGCCGGAGCATTGTTTGCGCATTATATTCAGTTTATCGACCCTACAATATTTGACTTGGAGCTTTTTGTATTAATCTTGTCTATGCTTATAGTGGGCGGCCTGGCTTCCGTGGGGGGATCTATTGCAGGAGCGTTTATTTTCTCTGTGATTACAACCTTAATGCATTTTACCTTTACTAATGTAAGCCCTGAATTGATAGGGGCGATGAGGCAAATGCTGTTCATGGCAATATTAATTGTTATCCTGATTTATAGGCCAAGGGGAATTTTTGGGAAGGTTGATGTATGATGCTTTCGCTAAAAAACGTGTCAAGGGGCTTCGGGGGAGTAAAAGCAGTTGATAGATGCACTTTTGATGTTACGGAAAATACAATTACTTCCCTTATAGGCCCTAATGGCGCCGGGAAGACCACTGCATTTAACATTATAAGCGGGTTGACAAAATCGGACTCAGGGACAATAGAATTAGACGGGAAAAACATAATAGGAATGCCGGCTTATAAAATCGCGCAGTCAGGGATAAGCAGGACTTTTCAGCTTACAAAAGTTTTCAGAAATTTGTCCGTTAGGGATAATATGCTATTGGCTAAAAAAACTAGTGACTGGGAGATTAGGAAAATTTTGAAAAGTGTTCACTTTGAAAAATCTCTGGACACGACCGCGTCAGAGCTGTCATACGGGCAACAAAGATTATTGGAGCTTGCCAGAGCTTTGCTGATGCCACACTCACTTTTAATGCTTGACGAGCCTACTGCAGGAGTTAATCCCAGAGTAAGGCAGGAGCTTAAGGCTATTTTAAGGAAATTAAGAAAAGAAGGCAAAACTGTTTTATTGATTGAGCATGACATGGAGTTCGTGATGGATATAAGCGATAATGTTATTGTTTTGGCAGAAGGAAGAGTCTTGAAATTTGGAAAACCAAAAGAAATCATGAATGACAAGAAAGTTTTGGAAGCATATTTGGGAAAATAAAATGTTGTCAATTAAAAATTTAGAATCCGGATATGGCAAAATGCAGGTTTTGTTTGGAGTGAACTTAGATGTGAGGCCGAAAGAGATTGCCGTGCTGATCGGGCCAAACGGGGCAGGCAAATCCACAGTTTTGAAAAGCATTTTTAGCTTAATAGACATTTATAATGGGAAAATTTTATACAGGAACAGGAATATAACAAATATTCCAACGCACGAGCTGATTGGGCTTGGGATAAGCTATGTGCCGCAGGGCAGGCAAGTCTTCAGCACTTTAACTGTCAGAGAAAATCTTGAAATGGGCGCTTTTTTGACAAAAGAAAAAAATTTAGTTGAAAAAAGATTGAATGAAGTTATTGATGTTCATTTTCCTGACTTAAAGAAAAAATTGAATGATTACGCGTTTTCATTGTCAGGAGGCCAGCAGCAGATGCTGGCAATAGGGAGGGCATTGATGCAGGATCCACAATTATTATTGCTTGATGAGCCCTCACTTGGGCTTGCGCCAAAGATAATGAAGGAATTATTCAGAAAAATTCAAGAGATAAATAAAGAAGGAGTTACAATTATGATGGTTGAGCAGAATGCAAAGCAGGCGACTGCAATTGCCGACAAAATTTTTGTTCTTGAAGAGGGCAAGGTTGCATTAAGAGGAAACAAATCTCTATTGAAGACAAAGAAAATACAACATATTTATCTGGGCGGGCATTAAGATTACCTTATCACCTTATTCTTTATGTCCTGCCTATCAGGCTGCATTTTTTGTCAACGCACTTAAGCTCGGTTGTTCCGCTTATTCCTGAACAGAAATCTGGGCACTGTTTTGAGGAATCTACAAATTCTTTGTTGCCGGCAAAGCACTCTCTTGTGTTCACATTAACTCCACATGCACAATCCTCATCTTTGTTGCAATAATCTTCCGAATTTGGCACGCAATCCCAATTGGGCATGCAGGTTTCCGGATCGCAGCCTTTAAACTCCTGCTTAAGCCCTACTGCACACATTAAATCAACGCCTATGCAGCTTACGTTTTCCCCTGTGCCTTTGCAGCACTCGGTATTTTGCTCGTAGCATTCTCCTTGTTTTGATGGGCATTCTCCCCTGTAATAAGCCCACTCCTCGCATTCTGTTCCGTCCTGAAGCGTGCAGATGCCATACTGGCCGTTTTGCCCATCCACAATCCTCAGTTTGCCGCCCTTGTCGATGCAATTAACAGATGCGGGGTTTGCAATCTGGGCATTTTCATTTTTTCCCATGTCGTTAACTACGCCAGCTTGGGTGCATGCGCTTAAAGAAATCATTAAAAGAAGGAATCCAAGCACCAAGCCGGTTATTCTATTCATAATCTGGCCTTATTTACCTAATATATAAACCTTATTATTTTTAATTATATTTCCAAAAAGCAACCTATTTAAACCCATTATCTCCTCTTTAGGCCATGCCAAAACACAGTGTCTCAAGGACGATGTCCACGCAGCACCCTGATAATGTAACCAATCCTTTTTTTTCTGACAGCTCCGAGCTCGGAGGAGAAGATGAGATCAAGGAAGTTTTCTATGCTTTCTCGCATATTCATTCAAGAGAGCAACTGTGGGACTGCGAAGGAAAGGAAGTTGACAATTTTGTTGTTAAAAAATTGCTGACAAAGTACGAAACATATTTCAAAAAACATACTCTTGGAAAAGATGTTTTTCTCACGTTGAGAGTTCCAAACCCTTCCGTGGAAAAGAATGAGGCAAAAATTTTGCTGGAAACGCTTGAAAGCATTCCAAGGAACTTCGATGCGGCCAAATTATTTTACAATGATGACGTTGCGCCTATTTTTGAAATTGCGCTGCCGATGACTACTGACTACCGGGAGCTTACAAGAATTGCCAAATATTACAAAACTTATGTTGTCGGAAAACAGCACGACAAGCTCGGGGACGACATGACGATAGCGCAGTGGATTGGAAAATTCCAGCCGGAAAATTTGAGGATAATTCCGCTCATTGAGGACAAGGATACAATTCTTAACTGCGACAGAATCGTTGAAGGATTCTTAAATGAAGAAAAAGTTGAGGATTACCAGAGAGTTTGGCTTGCAAGATCTGACCCGGCATTGAATTACGGCAATCTCGCAACAGTTTTGATGCTTAAAGTCGCGTTCCAGAAATTAGGGGAATTACAAGAAGAACTTTCAATTGACATTCTTCCGATTCTTGGATGCGGAAGCGCGCCGTTCAGGGGTAATTTCAAGCCCACAAATGTTAAAAACTGCGTTCAAGGATACCCAAGCGTGCATACCTACACTTTGCAGTCTGCATTCAAGTATGATTATAACATAAAGGAAGTTAATGGTGCAGTTGAGTTCCTGAACAATTCAAAACCCGGCAAGCCGGTTCCTGTTGATGAAAAAAAATGTGTGTCTATAATTGACAAATTAATGGGTGAATACCGCAAACAAGTAAAACTTGTTGTTGAGCACGTAAATAACATTTCTCCTTATATTCCATCAAGAAGAAAAAGAAAACTTCACATTGGATTGTATGGCTATTCAAGAAATGTCGGCGAATTAAAATTGCCGAGAGCAATTACATTCTGCGCAGCGCTTTATTCTTATGGTTTGCCGCCGGAAGTTATGGGGTTGAATGCGCTTGAAGAGAAAGATATGGATTACATCAAAGATATTTATGCCAATTTTGACAATGATTTGAGAGATTCGCTTCAGTATTTGAATATGGATAACTTGAAAATATTTCCGCACGAATTAGCAGAGAAAATAGGAAAAATCAGCAATATGGTTGATTATGAAGTGAATGAAAAGCACAAGAAAGTGACTTCAATAATTGTGGAAGATTTAAAGAGAAAAGATTACAGGCTGTTGATAGAGAATATAACCCGGGCTGGATTTATCAGGGGATTTTTGGGGTAGAATTATAACTATTTTATAGTAGTTAAAAACAAAAGATTTATAAATGGCTGTTTATTATCTTTAGTATATGCAATCAGCACCTTTGGAAGCCAGGGTAGGGAACGTAGAATATATTCCAGGACCATTACTATCAGCACATTCCAGAATAGTCCCAGGAACTGAACAGCATGCTCATAAAGTGATGTTGCTTAGGGAGTCTAAGCCTGAATTAAAAAATAAATGGGTATGGACAGCAGACTTTTCTATGTATAAAAAGGAGGGCGAAGATGCTTTTCTTTATTTTGCACCAAGGGGGCATAACCTGATTTTTAGGGATATTGAAAATGCAACTAATCAATTAATAAGAGCTGGAAATTACATCCCTTCAAAAAAAGGAATTGATGAAGTTGTTGCTTCAGCAGCTGCTGGAAAAACCCTTAAAATAAGAATTTCAGATTTGCAATTAGTGAAAGATAATCCAAGCGATGCTTATGGCCATTTTGATGTTGATCCAAATAATCTTGATGCATTAAATCCAGACCAGAGGTCTTTTGTGGAAGCCATTTATGGAGATTCCAAGCCGGGAAACAGAGTTTATGTTTTGACTTCAGATTATGTTAAAAATGAGCTTAGGGGAAAAGAAGACAGCGCAATAGCCCGTGCCTCTTGGCTTTACAGGGCTGACTTTGGCTCCAGGTTCTATGCCAGTGGCAGGGACGTTGACTTTGCCTACTTTGGGTTGCTCGGGGTATTAAAGGAAGCGCCGAAGGCGCCGCAAAAAATTGAAGGC
>JBBSWR010000170.1:0-5318 GCA_038046185.1 Nanobdellota archaeon | reverse complement strand
CAACTGGCGAAGATGCAGGAACTGTTGTTGAATTCAAATTCTCAGTTATCTGCATCAAGATAATCTGTCCTGTAGATAACTGCACAACTTCTCCAGCAGTATCAGAAGCAGTAGTATTCCATCTCCATGTTCCATAGCTTGTCAGATTAATGCTTGCGTTGTATTTGTTGCTGACACCTGAGCCGTTAGTTAAATTATATATTGTTCCGTTTGGAGCAATAACTGTGAAATTAACAAATCTTAAGTTGCTGTCTGGGTCAGTAACTGTGGCGACAAAAGTGACGTTTTTGTTGTACATCGGATATGTCGGGATTGTATAGTTTAGTGTGATTGACGGAGGCGCATCATTCGCAATCTGCCACTGCCTTGCTTCATTCCAATCTCCAATACTTAAAGGCCCAAGAAGATAAAATTCAGGAGAGATATCAGGAGCATCATATTCATAGCTTAATTCTATTTTTTCATTTTTCTTTAGTTTAACATCCCATGACAAAACTGAGGTATCATTTATTACTGCAACTGTTAATCCATTTTGGGGAGTGATTGCAAAAGAACTGGGCACATATTCATTTACAAATCCATTATAATTTTGATTTGCAATAATTGAAATATTCATATTATAAGGGACCAAAGGATAGATTCTTGTTGCGGATTTTCTTGAAACATCAAAGCCAGCAGATTGCATAGCATTGAATGAGTCCTCCACATTTTTCATTCCGTTTGAGGTTATTGCCGTCAAATTCAGGAGGTAATGCCCACTTTCCAAAACAGAATATTCAGTATAATAATCAGGCAGCTCTGTAACCCCAAGCTTCGGGCATTCAGGGCTTATTGCTATTGAGCCGCCGGAAGTTGATTTCACCGTTTTTATTCCTGATGGGGAGATTATTTCAAGATTTACATCTGCATTGCAGACAATTTTTCCTTCATCATCAAGCACGCCTATTGATATGAAAGCATTATCATTCTGAAGATAAATGGACTTGTTCAGGTTCAGGGCAAGAACTCCCCAGGTAAAGTTTTGCTCAATAGAATAGGAAACGCCGTTTCTTACCAAGTCAAGTTTCAGGGAATATCTTCCAGCTTTAAATGCCCTCTGCTTCAGCACTTTTATGCTCAGTTTTCCCTCTCTTAATTCTTCTATCTCAACATCAATATTTTTCAATCTGCCTTCGCGGTCATAAACAAGCGCATCTAAGGAATCACTGCCTGCCTCGAATTTCTTCCTGAATTTTTCTTTCTTTGGCAGTTTCTGTTTGAGCAGGCTGATTTCGTATGATGTTTTGTTAGTTTCGTCTTCATAGGCTTCATATTCTTCTTTCCATAATCCCTTGCCCTCAAGCTCTTTCTTTGTTATATACTCAAAATCAATGCTTATATCTTCATCCGGCCTGAAATCTTTTGATTTGATTTTTATTTTTGGCTTGGCTTCTTCCTTCGAAATATTTATTGCAAGCACATTTGACGCTGCAAAATCAACGCTGTCGTTTGCTGTAAAGAAAGTAAACAAAATTCCCGTAAAGTTCTTGTTTGGAACAATTGTTGCAATGCTGCTGTCAAAGCTTATTTTGAAATTTTCATTGCCGTAATAATTGTAGCTTAATGCATCATTATCTTCGTCGGAGAAATAGCCGCTCAGATTGATTGAAATGCCAGAGTCCTGCCTTATCGTTAAGTTTTCAATATTTTTTATGAGATGCGGCGCATTGTTTTCTTTCCTGGCAGCCACAGAATACCCTATACTAGTTAAGATGATTCTTCCGCTGTCAACCTCAACAATTAGTTTATAGCTTTCGCTGTTAAATCCAGAAATTAAGCAGGTATCGCTGCACGCATTTTCAAAGCTCAGCAATCCATTTTCCCTGAAAGTTGCTGAAAGGGTTGACCAATTGCTTAATACAATATCCGGCAAATTGGAGGAATTATTTACATAAATTATCTGGGAGCTTACGATGTTGTTGTACGTCGCGCCAAGGGAATTATAGCTTAAGTACAGGGGATCGCCCCATTTTTGCCTTGACGGAGTTAAACCAGCCAAAGCGCAGCATTCATTAGAGCCATAGCAGGTAGTAGTTGATTTGCCATAGTCCAGGCTGTACACTTCCCACCTAGTGCATAATTTTGAATCATCTTTTTCCCAGCTGAATATTGTTTTATTAACAGTTAAATCGATAATTCCGCTTGTAAACTCGACGCCGTCATCATTTTCATCATAAGGCGTTTCTTTATTATACTGTAAATCTATGCTTATTAATTTTTTAACTTCCTGACCGGAATCATTTCCTGATTCATTGCCCGGATTTGTTTCATTTATTGGCAATGTTTCATTTGAAGAAATATCCGGGTTTTGGCCCCCATCCCCGCTTTTATTTGATTCTTCCCCCTTATCATTTTTCTTATCGCCTTTTTTTGCAGATTCATCTACAACGAATCCGGAAAACTGCAAATTATTTTCCTGTAACAGCTTTGCAGTGTCAAGAATTAAATATTTTTTATCCTCGTTTTTCAAATAAACTCTCGCAATTGTGCTGCTCTCATACTGGCCGTTTATTTTTATGCTCGTAATATTTCCTTTATTTCCAACCTGCCAGTTGTATTCTGAATTCCCGGTAAAATCCAGGTTTACGCTGTCATTATAGCTGATTGTT
The DNA here is from genome assembly GCA_038046185.1 of Nanobdellota archaeon. Taxonomy (GTDB): domain Archaea; phylum Nanobdellota; class Nanobdellia; order Woesearchaeales; family GW2011-AR4. The sequence goes on along the minus strand of JBBSWR010000170.1, from coordinate 2,670 downwards.
TTTCCTGCCGTTACAAATCCAATCAATGAAGGATTAATAATCAGGAGCGCAGCAGCTAAAATTACAGCCGATATTATCAATACTGCAAACCAATTAGCTAATTTATCTAGTTTAATCATTTTCTTTTGACCTTCAATCACTTACTTTTGACTTTTTTTCCTCAATTTTTTTCTTTACTAAAAATTCAAGGCCATGGCTTCTGTTAGCGAAAATCTTATCCTCAATTTTTGAATCCAGCCAGCTAAGGAGTTTCTTATCAATCGTTACAGTTATTCGCGATTTCATTTTTTATCCTTCTTCATTTCTTGATTAATTAAGAATTCAAAACAGTGGCTTCTGTTAGCGAAAATCTTATCCTCAATTTTTGAATCCAGCCAGCTAAGGAGTTTCTTATCAATCGTTACAGTTATTCGCGATTTCATTTTTTATCCTTCTTCATTTCTTGATTAATTAAGAATTCAAAACAGTGGCTTCTGTTGGCAAAAACAAGCTCGCCGATTTCTTTATCTACCCACTGAAGAAGATTTGTACTTACTGTTACAGTAATTCTTTTTTTCATAAGCCTACTACATACTTTTACATACTTTTGAATATAATAGCTAAACTAGTATACTATAGTATGTAGTAATATATAAAGCTGTTGGTTTCTGGACTTTTGTGTTTTTTATTTTGTCAAAACGGCTAAAACCACCAAATTCGTTATTTATGGAATCTAAAACCCTATTTCCAGTTTTGATTTTTCTCTCAGTGTCTTGTCGTCTAAAAACGCAAAAGTTTAGACCGTTCACTCATCTGGAATATTAATTAAAGATAGGATTGTAGTAAACAGTAATTAATGTCATCACTCATAAGATTAAACAACCCAAAAGTTTAAATTGAAGGTTTTAATACCTAGCCACATGAACAGCAACTCAAGGTTTTATTTTATTTTGCTGTCTGTGCTGTCTGCAGCCGGCATTGGAAATATCTTTCTTTACCCAAATTTGTCAATTAAATTCGGAGGGTTGTTTTTTATTCCGTATCTTATCGCGCTTATTGTTCTTGGAGTTCCAATATTGATGCTTGAGTTTTCCATAGGGCAGCATTTTGACAAGAATGTTGTTGATATTTTTGCCTCGATAAAAAAATGGTTCAGCGGGATAGGGTGGCTTATGATGATTAATGCTCTCATAATCATGAGCATTTATGCAGTTGTGCTGGCGTGGAATATTATCTATATTTTGGTATCATTCGGGCTTCAGTGGAAAGGCAACGAAAGAATTTATTTTTTAAGCAACGTGGTGCAGGCTTCAGGCGGGCTTAACGGCTTCACCAAATTTTCCCTTCCGGTTTTTATCGCGCTCATAATTGTTTGGGCTATAATCTTTTTTTATGCGCGCAACGGATTTGACAGCATCAGGAAATATTTTTTAATTATGGCGCCTATTTTTTTAGTTCTGGCGCTTTTCTTCCTTTATTACTCATTAACGCTTCAAAATGCGCTTAAAGGAGTTTATTTTTTCCTCACCCCTAGCTGGGCAAAATTGCTTGACTGGCATGCCTGGTCCAGCGCATTTTTGCTGGCTGCTTTGTCGCTTGGAATTTCGTTCGGCATAATGCCAGCGGTATCCAGAAGAAGCAAAACTGGATTTGCATTTGGAAATTCTTTTTTTGTTATCGTGTTCAAGCTGATGATTAGCATGATTATCGGAATTATTGTGTTCAGCATTATTGGGTTTCTCGGTGCGCGGCAAAACATCGGGGCTGAAGGGCTGTCCTCTTCAGACTATGGATTCCCGTTTATAACATTGGCGCAGGCGCTTCCATTTTTTTACAAGCCGGCTTTGCTGAGCATTTTATTCTTCGCCATGCTTTCCATACTGTTTTTGTTCGGTGCATCCTCACTTGCATATTCGCTTGTGCATGTTCTATCCGAGAAATTAAGCACAAAAAGGAGAAATGCGGCGATTGTTGTTGCCGGGTTTGGGTTTTTAAGCGGGCTTTTGTTTGTGATAAAGCCGGGGCTGTATATAATGGAAATAGTATCCCATTTTGTGATTTACAACATTCTTCTTGCAATACTTCTTGAATCTTTTGCCGTCGGGTGGTTTTACAACTCAGAGAAGCTAAGCGGGTTTGTGAACAAAAATTCAATTATTAAAATTGGAGGGGTATGGAGATTTTTTATCAGGTTTGTAATACCTGTTATTGTTATTGGAATTATTGCAATACAGATAAACTCGGATTTCAGACTGGATTACAAGGGTTATCCTTTATGGGCAATTCTTTCATTTGGAATTGGGACTATTGCAGTTCCGATTGCAATCTCGTTTTTATTGCCTGAGAAGATATTGGACAGGAAATGAATATATTTTTATTCTAAACCAGATTATTTCATGCAATGGACTGGTTTTCCATAATTTTAACGGTTACTGGATTGGCATTGTTCGAGATAATTATAAGTGTGGACAATGCGATTATAAATGCTGAAGTTCTTGGCACAATGTCCAAAAAAGGGCGAAAATGGTTCTTGCTGTGGGGCATTCTTATTGCAGTATTTTTAGTCAGGGGATTACTGCCTTGGCTGATTGTTTTTGCTTCAAATCCGTCGCTTGGGTTTATAGGCTCTTTTACCGCCTCGTTCAGCAATGACCCGCACATAAAAGAGGTCATAGAGCGGAGCGCGCCTAT
>JBBSWR010000169.1:0-1989 GCA_038046185.1 Nanobdellota archaeon | reverse complement strand
CGGTTTAGTGTATAGATTTGACATTTTTGAGAAATAATGCTTTTCTTTTCCGGCCTTCATCACTCCAACCTCTTCCATCTGCTCAATCTCTTCCAAAAGCCTGTAGAAAGAGCTCTTGGAGCAGAAATTCTGCTCGTCAACCACCATTTCCTTAAGCTGAAGGGCAGATATCTTTTCATATTTTCTGATGTAAGAAATCATAACACTTTTAACATATTCTTTTGAGTTTCTTGTAATTTTTTTGATTATTTTTTCCTTTATTGAATCTTTTCTTTGCTCTAATTTCTCCAACCTTTTTTCTATACGGGAAAAGTCAACACTCACTTCCCTTGGAGCCTCTTTTTGAACTTCAATTACCTGGGGCTGCTGCCTGGATTGCGCCTGCATTCTAGCCAGTTCATCAACCCTAAAATTCAGGTCTCTCATCTTGGACATTATGTTTTCAAATGAATAATAATCGTCGATGATTCTCCTTATGTCCTCTCTTGTTTTGGGCATGTATGACATCTCCATCTGGAGCTGCCTTATCATCTGGTCCTGCTGCATATTTTTTTTGTACAGGAAGTTAAGCCACTGGAAAATGTTTGACGTGTCTTTCTTTACATTTGTAAAGGATTTTTTCAGAAGGTCATTCATTACAATTAATTTATTTCCTGATTCATCTTTCTTTTTCCAAAACATATTTACCCAATTTATCTCAAATTATTTAAATCTTTCTTTTTTTGGGATTATTGTGGGACTAATGTAGTACCAATTTGGGACTATTTATCGACGACAAAAATAATATTTTAGGACTGTTATGGGATAGTCCTGGGAATGTCGTAAGACTAAATTGGGACTGTTAATAATGGGGTAATTTTAAAAAAGTTTAAATAAGAGCGGTGAAATTAGTATGAGTTACAGTAATTTTTTGCAAATAAAATTAAAAAACTTAAACAAAAGTTTGTGAAAAATTTCTGCAGATTTTTTGCCGTTTTTTGGAAACTAGGGTACCTTAAAACCTTAATTTTTCAAACTCCAGGATCAAAAGTAAGGGTTAAGAACGGGATAGGCATATAATTGTTTTCAATACTGAAAATAATAAGTAAAATTAAATTTACTCATAAGAAGTGAGAGTTAAAATAGAGTATAAGTAATAGAGATAAGTAAGAGCTAATATGAAATGGGTCGTATAAGGTTTATTTTCGATATTGAAAAAATATAAATAATTATAAATAGTAGAGTATTGCTCGTGTAAAGTGAGGGATAAAGTGAGTAAAATGATGTCAAAATCAAGGCTTGCAATATTATTATCTAAGCTGGAGGTCTTTAAAGACCCAAAAGTGATGAAAGAGCAGTACCCGACAGACAGCGAGGTAGCAGCTTCAATGCTATGGAACGCCTACGTGTTAGGGGATATAGAAGGAAGAGTGATAGCTGATCTGGGGTGCGGGACGGGTATTTTAGGAATTGGGGCCCTGCTATTAGGTGCAGATAAGGTATCCTTCATAGACATGGATAAAGGGGTCCTGGAAGTAGCCAAATCCAACATTCTAAAGGTGGAAAGTGAGAGTTTAGAGCATATTGGGCTAATATCCAAGGCGGAGTTCATATGTAAAGATATACAGAAGGTAAACATCAAAGCGGGAGTAGTCTTGGAAAATCCCCCTTTTGGAACCAAAGTGAAGCACAGTGATAGGCTGTTCCTGGAAAAAGCATTAGAAACAGCTCCGATTGTGTATTCCTTCCACAAAAGTGAGAGTAAGACCTTTTTGGAGGGCTTTGCGGCCAAAAAAAACGCTAGAATCACTCACATCTGGGACTTTGAATTTCCTTTAAAAGCATCTTTTGAATTTCACCGACGACAAATCCACAGGATTAATGTAAGCTGCTTCAGGTTTGAAAAATAATGTATTCTGTCGTCGAGAAAAATGGCTTATTTAAAAAGCACAAACATCTGTTCTGTTGCACAATTAACTCTTCTTTTTGATAAACACTAACACATCTTTG
>JBBSWR010000168.1:0-9116 GCA_038046185.1 Nanobdellota archaeon | reverse complement strand
TTCCTGATTATATTTATAACTGCAAGGACACCAAGAACTGGTTTTTTGTTGTGCCAAGGGAAAAAATAAGTATGATCCACGATCCAAGGAAAGGCCTGCAGGAGCTCATGCAAGTCCCAAAAAAAGACTTGGATGAATATTTAACCTTGGTAATGGATCTTGTTGAGTTCCTTGCAAAAAGCGGGGTAAAGCCGGAAAATCTTGGCATTACACATTCCACTTTAATGGGAAATTACACTCTTGGAAAGTCTGATATTGACATAATAATCTACGGCAAGGGCAATGGATGGAAAATTCTTGATTATCTGAAAACTGCAAAGCATGAAAAACTGCACTGGAAAACTGATGAAGAATGGGCAAAATATTACCAGGAGCACAAAACTTCAGAATCATCGCATTTCACACAAAAAGAATATGTCAATCATATGGGAAGAAAAAGATATGAAGGAATGTTCTCCGGCACGGTTTTCACATTATTCACTGTTGAAGAACCCCACGAAACATGGTTTAAGTGGGGCGAGGATAAATTTGAGCCGCTGGGAACTGCAACGATAAAAGGGAAAGTTACAGACCATTATAACAGCCATGTGAGGCCAGGATTTTATGAGATTACAGATGGAAAAGTGATTGATTTTCATTCAAAAAATATTAAGATTAACAGCTCCCTGGAAATCAAAAGAGTTGTAACATACTCAATTCCCTTTGTGCAGCAGGCGCTGAAAGGGGAAGAAATAACTGCATGCGGGCTGCTTGAGCTCGTGGCTCCCAAAAAAGGCGCAAAATATTACAGGCTGGTAATCGGCTATTTTGATGCCTATCTCAATGAAAGAAGGGAAAAAGAATTCGTCAAGTCGGGTCTTTAAAATGCACTTTTACGAATCTTCAATAATTACCACAATTGACGGATTGCACTGCCAGGTTTACGGCAACCAGCATCCTGAAGGAAAGGTCTTGGTAAAGCCAAAATATATTCCTACAAATATCATTTCAAGTGACGCTCTGTCTTACAGGTTCATTTCCGGGAGAAAGATGAACCGGCTGGATTTGTGGATTGACCCGGAAAAGCTTAAGCAGTACATTGATTCATTTGCTAAAGCTTACCCACAGTACATTTTCAAGAGCCCTATCCATGACAAAAGCCCTTTATTCTTTGCCATACCAAAAAAAAATATAGAAAGAGAATATTCTCCAAGAGACGGCCTGGCGCAGCTTATGAGCATGCCGGACAAAGATCTAGATCAGCATCTCAGAAATGTAGTTGAGCTTGTATCGCTGCTTCTGAAAAGCGGCCTAAGGCTTGAGGATTTTGGAATAACCTACTCAACCCTGATGGGACATTACTCACCCAATATGTCTGACATAAACATTGTAGTTTATGGGAAAAATAAATTTTGGAGCCTTATGGAATTTCTTGGAAAAACATCCAACAAGGACTTAAGGTGGAAAACCTACAGCGAGTGGGAATCATTCTACAAAAAGCGCAACAGGCATATGGTGCATAAAAAAGAGAAATACATAGAAAATATGTACAGGAAAAAATCAGAAGGCTTCTTCAAGGGAACCTTGTTTGTCATATTTGCCGTCGAGAATGAAAATGAAACATGGTGCAGGTGGGGCAGTGAAAAATACAAAAGGACTGGGCAGGCAAAATACAATGGCTTAGTTGAAGACCACAAGGATTCAGTGGTCAGGCCAGGCTGCTATTTGCTTTCCGGTTCAAAATTTATCGATGGCGATTCATCATGCAAAAATATTGTTATAAGCAAAGTCGTTTTTTACTCAAGAGACTACTGCATGCTTGCATATAAAAATGAAAAAATTGAGGCGAGCGGCGTTGTTGAGGAAGTAACTCCGGAATCCGGAGAAAAATATTACAGAGTGGTTGTCGGCTATTTTGACTCTTATTTAAGCGACAGAAGGGATCACGAATATATAAAGGCGGTTGATTGAAATGGGCACGGGCAAAGAAACGGAAAAATTGCTAAAAGAGAACACCGCTCAAAAGGAGGATTGCAATTTATGCAAGGATGCCACCTGTAAAGTCGGGGGGGAAACCGGCTACGGCGCCGTTATTTTCAAGATAGGAAATAAAAAGAATGGCTGGTTTGCCACTTTATCCCCCCAAACAGGGGGCAATCCGGAATTTGATTTTACAGTGCAGATTATGCCCCTAATGCACCTGACTCATTTTTCTCAAATCGGATCCTATCCAAAATTAGCTGAAAACTACGGGATTATTTTTTCCAAAATAAGCAGCGCAATGGTGCAGGTCATGATGAATAATGAAAATTTGAGCGCTGAAGCCGATGACAAATCCAACTCTGTTCCGATTGCAGTCTACGGCAAATGCACAACATGGAAAGAAAAAAAGGAGCACCTTCACATCAAAATATTCCCGTTCAGGGGCAATATAGGCCAGCCTTACACTGTTGACAGCTCTTTTGAAAAAAAAGAAGTGCTCACAGAAAAAGACGGCAAAAAATTTGTAAAGATGGTTCCTGTAAAAAAAGTAATGATTGACTCAAGCAGGCTTGAAATGCTAGCAAAAAAGCTTGTGCTGCTGCTGAAGAAATAATACAATTAGCAATGGATATTAGCTTTCCTTAACTAAAATGATAGACCTGCAAAGCCACACAACAGCTTCCGACGGGGAATTGTCTCCGGAAGAATTGGTAGAACTGGCGATAAAAAAGAAGTTGAGCGCTATCGCGATTACTGACCATGATTCTCTGGAATCGTTAGAAAAAGCAACAGAATATTCTAAAGGAAAAAACATAGAAGTAGTTCCCGGTGTAGAGCTCAGCTGCGATGATCCACTGTTTAGCTACGAGAAGATAGATGTTCTGGGGCTTTTCGTAGACCCTGGTAATAAAAAATTAATAGGGCTGGTAAGCCACATAAACGAAAGAAGGGAAGAAAACAAAAAGCAGATTATCAAAAAGCTGAACAGCTTCGGATATGAAATAGATTATCAAAGCGTCAGGAAAACTGTTGGCGGAACTTTTGGAAGGCCACATATCGCAAAATACCTTATTAAAAAATATCCTGATGAATTCTCTTCTGTGAGGGATGTTTTTGACAAGCTGATTGGAAGAGGGAAGAAAGCATTCATAAAGACCGGGAGCAGAGTGTCCATAGCAGATGCAATAAATACAATAAAGCAGGCCAAAGGTTTGGCTATACTCGCCCATCCGGGCATTTACCCGAGAGAGCATTCATTAAAGCTTGTTGATTATTTTATAGCCAACGGCGGTGATGGGATTGAAACTTATTACCCTTATCACATGATATGCCCTGAGCTTAAAATTGACAGTAACGGAAATAAAAAATTGATAGAATTTTATAAGGAAATTGTAAAATCAAAAAATTTGCTTGAAAGCGGCGGGAATGACCACCACGATATGTACAGGTCAACATTGGGAGAAATCCAAATACCCGAAAGCATTTTGGAAAACCTTAAAAAAGCATTAAAAATCAGAAACAAATCGACAGGAAAATGAAAGAATCTTGGACAATATGGTTTACAGGACTGCATGGTGCTGGAAAGTCAACAATAGCTGCCGGACTTGCGGAAAGGTTGAGGCAAGATAATATTCCTGTTGTGATTGTAGACGGGGATGAAATAAGAAAAATGGTATCCTCTGATTTGGGATATACAACTGCTGAAAGAAATGAGCACATGAAAAGGGTGGCAGGCATATGCAGGATAATATCTGAAAACGGTGTCCTTGTTATAGCTTCTGTTGCCTCGCCGACAGAAAGTTCAAGGCAATATGCAAAAAGTGTTCTGAAAAAAATGTTCCTGGTTTATGTAAAATGCCCGCCCGAGGTATGCAAAAAAAGGGATGTAAAAGGACACTATAAGAAAGCCGAAAAAAAAGAAAAAGGGTTTGAGAATTTCCTAAGTGTATCTTCAAAATATGAGGAGCCAAAAAATCCTGACTTGACTCTCAACACCGATAAAGAGTCAGTTGAAGAGTCTGTTGATAAATTACTCAAAAGTTTGAAATCTAAAAATGTTTTGTGACTCATGGCAAAAAACATAGACCTGCAGTGCCACACAACGGCTTCCGACGGGAAATTAACGCCAGCTGAACTGGTAAATTTGGCAATAAAAACCAAACTGGCTGCAATCGCGATAACAGACCATGATTCTGTAAATGGAATTAATGAAGCAATAAAAGCAGCAAAAGGAAAAAACATTGAAATAGTCCCGGGGGTTGAAATAAGCTGCGACGACCCGGGTTATGTTGACACCCATATTCTTGGATTATTCATTGACTATAAAAATAAAACATTGAATTCTTTGCTAAAAAAAGCGCAAACTTATAGGGTGCAGCAGAAAAAGGATATAATTAACAAATTCCAGAAATTAGGGTTTAAGATAACCTTTGATGAAGTGAGATTAACAGCAAAGGGGGAAATAGGGAGACCCCATATAGCAAAAGTAATTCTAAGAAACAATCCGGATAAAGTCAGCTCATTTGACGAGGTTTTTGATAAATATCTTGCAGTGGGAAAAAAAGCCTACGTTGAAAGAAAAAATAAAATAAGTGCCAAAGATGCGATAAAGGCAGTTCATTCTGCAGGTGGCTTGATTTTTATTTCACACCCCGGGGTTTATGATAATTTTGACATTGACAAATTCATTGACTACTTCCTAAAAAGAGGTGGAGACGGAATTGAAACATATTACGCTTACGAAACTTCCAGATACCACGCCGGAAAAAGGGCAAATTCAAAGATAGTGGGCAAATTTAAAAAAATAGCAAAAGAAAAAAATATTTTAGAAACCGGAGGCTCGGATTTCCACGGAAGGCTAAATCAAGTTTTGGGAAAGCTAAAGGTTCCCTATTTCGTATTGGACAATCTAAAAAATCATATCAATTCTAAAAGATAGATTTAAATACAGAATTTCTTGGCCACATTACAATGGTAGAATCCATAAAAGAACTGAGGGAAATCTGCTACAAAGATTCCAAAGGCAGAAGGCCGTTGTACATGGAATGGGTCACCATGAAGATTTCTATTTATGTTACTAAACTATTTTTATACACCCCGATAGGCGCAGACCAGGTTACAATTGGAATGATTTTGCTTGCAATTTTAGGCTCGATATTCATGGCATTTGGAACTTTAAAATTTCTGTTGATTGGAATCCTGATAGTTCATTTTACAGTTATCCTGGATAATGTAAACGGCGAAGTTGCAAGATACAGAAAAGAAGGCAGCATGATGGGAACCTTTCTTGAGCAATATTACCACGAATTATCTGTTCCATTAATATTTTTCGGTCTAGGATTTGGGGTATTTTTAGCAACAGGGTACAAATCAGTCATACTATTTGGATTCTTATGCGGAGTATTTTCAATGTCAACTGTTCTGTCAGCTTTAAAATCAGCCGTTGTCAAGAATGCAATAAGGGACAGGAAAAACAATAAAGTAGAGGAGAAATTAAAAAAATATGATTCAATAGTCGGAAAAAGCCCGAATGTTGAAGGCGGCTCGACAGAAACAGGGGCAAAATTATACCATACTTACGATTTTATAAGAGAATTCTGGAGCGCTCCTTTCAATATAGTCCATATAAATATTTTAGTTGTTTTGGAAATATTAAACAAGTATTACTGGAATGTGCTGCCCCAATACGCAATGCTGTATTGGTATTTAGTAATTTATGGCAGTGTATCAGTTTTAATCCAGATAATTTCTTTTATAGTCCATTACAAAGGCAATACAATATATCATTATTACGTTGCAATGCTGGGGAAGGGAAAGAAATAGTTATTTAATTCTCTTGTAAGCCTCATTTATTGTCACGAACTCAACATCATCAAATTGTTTTGTGTGTTTAATAAATTCTTCAGTATCATTGATAACTTGCGTAATGCCCCCATCTTCATGTGTTGATTCTATGCTGTGGGATATGACAACAAAAACAAACGGTTTCTCGCTTCTATCGGCATTCTTGTAATAATGATCAAAAGCGGATTTTAATAATTCAGAATAAACCGGGTCTGCTCTCAAAGTTTTTCCCATAAAATTAAATGTTGCAATCGGAATCTCAAGAACTTTTGAATTTTGATGTTTAGTATTCTGATAATCAGTCAATGATAATTTCCAGGGATAATGCTCACCAGCTTTACTCCAGTCATAATGCATTCCATCATTCGAATGCCCTTTAATTCCGGGCGTTGCAGAGCTGTCAACATTAAATCCATTCTCCTGCAGTGCTTTTACAGCGTCAGTATTCAATGCCCAATTCCCCCATCTGAAGCTTGTTGGATTAATCTTAAGATTGTCTTTGGTTAAGTTTTTTGAAGTTTTAACGAATTGGTTAATCTGGATATAATCATAAAATTTGGAGCTAGTATAACTAAATTTTTTATTTAACACATTTTGCAGCGCCAAATCGCTGTCAGGATGCAGATGCAATCCAATCTCATGCTTTTCTTTGAATAATAATTTTAATTGATTGTTGATTTTATTTAATTCTTCATTTTTGGCAGCAAAGCAGTTTGTCGACAAGAAAAAAGTGGCTTTTGCGCCATATTTGTTTAATAAATTTCTCCAGTTCTCAATTCCCTTGTAATAGCCGATATAAGCTTCAGGATTACTTTTCTGCCAAACTCTTTCATTATTTTTCTTTACATAACCGGATTCAGTATCAATAGTTATTGATATTAAGAATTTTTTATTCTTAGCTTTTGAATTAGTTTTATCTGCTGATTTATTATTTCCTTTAAGATTCCTGGCATAAACTGATTTTGACAGTGATTTCAGGGTTTTCTTTCCCAAAGGCATGTTCAAAAGGTTATACAATCCTATTTTCAGTTTTTTCATTTTAATTCCCTATATAAATTATTAAATTTACTGACTATAGTGTCCCACGAATAATTTTTCTTTACAAATTGAATTCCGTTTTTTGATAATTTTTGCCTTAGTTTATTGTCGCTTAAAACTTGGATGATGCTGTCGGCCAGGCTGTATTCATCTCTTTCAGCGACCAACAGTCCATTTTGATTATTTTTTATCAGAAACTTAATGCCCCCTGTTTCCGTGCCTATGACACAGGCCCCGCATGCCATTGCCTCAGCCAAAACAAGGCCCTGGCCTTCTGTTCCGATTTTGCTCGTCACCGCCGGCAATACAAAAACATCGGCAAGGTTGTAATAATCAGACAGCTTGTGGTGCGGAACTGAGCCCAGAAACTCAATATTAGCCAAGCTTAACGAGGCTGCAAGCTTTTGAAGCTTTTTTTTATATGCCCCTTCCCCGATGATAAGCAACTTTGAATTTGATATTTTTTTATTTACCAATGATAATGATTTAATCAGATAGTCCACTCCTTTCTGCTCGTTCAGCCTGCCGACGTACAGTATAATTTTCTGATTCCTGTACTGCCTGAATTTGGATTTTACATCTTTACGTACAAATAAGCTTGTGTCAACTCCCATGGGTATTAATCTTACTTTATTTTCGTATTCAGGAAATCTCTTGATCAGCTCATTTCTGGTAGCTTCGCTGTTTACCGTGCAGAAATCGCAGTTTTTCAGAACTTTTCTCTGAAGTGCTTTGAAAACAAAATTCTTCAGCGGAAACAGGTCGCTTCCGTGGACCGTAACAATAAGTTTTGTTTTCCTGTTTTTCAGCATTGCCCCTATAATGCCCTGGGGTATGAGCCAATGCGCATGAATGAAATCCGGATTTTCCTGCTTAATTAATCTCCTGGCTGAAAAATACTCTGACAGAAGAAAAAATGGAACGTTCAGCTTGGCTGCAAAGCTTCTTTTAAAATTAGGTATGATTCCAGCGCCGTAAGCGAGCTTCTGGAATTTGTACGGGTAAAAATACCTGAAACGGTGGACATCAACATGCCCGAGGTTTTCTTGCCTCAGGGCTCCGTCAGCATGCGGAGCCATAACTATTATTTTTGTCCCTTTCTCAGCAAGCCTGTTGCTTAATTCATAAACAAAGCTTGGAGTCGCGTCATCCTTCCATCTTGGAAAAGTAGACGTTAAAACCAGCGCTGTTTTCATAATGATTAATTTAGGAAGTTCATTTATAAATTTAGTGATTATAATAAAGTTTTTAAACGCTTATATGTTGGTCTAGTATATGGGCACTGTCAGGAGCATATACAGAAATTTATTGTTTTTGAGCAGCGGGGAAATAATCTCAAAAATATTGCAGTTCGTTTTGATGGTCTATGCTGCAAGGATTTTAGACCAGGCTTCTTTCGGCAAATTCAGCTTCGCTTTATCGCTGTCATTCATAGCGATTATAACAGCCGACCTGGGGATAAACCAGCTGCTGATAAGGGAAATCGCAAGGGAAAAGGGCGATGCAAACAAATATTTCATAAATGCGTTCATAGTAAAATTGATTTTTGCACTGATAACCTGGGTTTTCATAATAATCCTGCTCAACACATTGAACTATCCCAAGGATACAAGATATGTTGTCTATTTAATCTTGGCATTCACAATTATCTCGACTTTCACGGATTTATTTTATTCGGTTTTCAGGGCTTTTGAGAAGATGTTCTATGATTCATTAATAAAAATATTAAGAATGATTATTTTGGCGTCCTTGGGGCTGTATGTTTTATTCAATGGGTATGGTGTAATGATTTTCAGCGCTGTTTTTATCGCCGTTGAAGCCCTGATGGTTTGTATAGCCTGCATAATTGCGCAAAAGAAGTTCATAAAAATAAAATTGGACATAAACTTTAAGTTTATGAAAGATATTGTAAAAACTGCTTTTCCTCTGGGCATGGCCTTCTTTTTCAGCTCAATCTATTTTTATATTGACAGCGTAATGCTTTCAAAAATGAGGGGCGATGTTGAAGTGGCAATCTACAGTGTCGCATACAATCTTGCTTTGGCAATTTTATTCATTCCGGCAGTTTATACAAACGCAATTTATCCCGTAATGTCTAGATACTACAAAACTTCAAAAGAAAATTTAATCTACCTGTATAAAAAATCATTCAAGTATTTATACATAATCGGGCTGCCAATATCAGCAGGATTATATATCTTAGCCAGCAGGATTATAGTTTTCTTTTATGGAACCCCTTATAAGGGTTCAGTTATAGCATTGCAGATTATATC
>JBBSWR010000167.1:0-1648 GCA_038046185.1 Nanobdellota archaeon | reverse complement strand
TGACGGATCTTTTGAAGAAAGTGTGGATTTAACTGCGGCGGCAGTACAGGCGTTTTCTCCATTTCGCGATATAAATGGAGTTTCCGACGCGCTTCTAAAAACTTCAACTTATCTGCAAAATTCCCAAAAATCAGACGGTGGCTTTGGCAATATTTTTTCCTCCAGCTGGGCTATCCAAGCGATGAATGCGCTAGGCGCATCGTGGACAAGTGGCGGAAAAACAACTGAGGATTATTTGGGCGCTGAGCAGTCTCTAGACGGCGCGGCCTTGCCTTCACTTGATAATACTCTTCAATATCGTCAAAATCGTATTTGGGCGACAAGTTATGCTATTCCGGCGGCTTTAGGAAAAGATTGGGGCGACATTATGCAATCAGTTTTAAAACCAGAAAATAAAAATAACACTAGCAACTTTTCGTCCGGAACATCGTCTGGGACATCATCCGGAATATTAAATATCGAAAATCTTAAAAAACCGGACAGCCCTGTAATCTGTCCTCCGGGAAATTTATTCAGCACAGAAACAGGCAAGGCTTGCGCCGCTTTCTCTTCAGACAACATTAAAAAAACAGATAGCCTCGTGGTCTGTCCTTCTGGAGATTTATTCAGTACTGAAACAGGCAAGGCCTGTAACATTTTTTCTTCAGCTACTCCAACCAGTCTGCCAAAAATAGAACCAAAAATACCGAAAGAACCAGCGCCTGCTTTCGTTTCGTTAAAAAATGAACCCGATGAACCCAAAGAAAAAAAAGAAAACCAAAAACCAGAAAATTTAGCAAATCAAAATATCAACCAAAACACGGCGACAGCCTTGATGGCAATAACGGATTCTCCCGCGCAAAAAACAGAGGCTCCAAAAAGAAATTGGTTTCTAAGATTCTTGGATAAAATTTTCAGTATTTTTTAACTTTGAATTACAAAACTCTTTCTTGGCATGAGTTTTTGAAAAACACGACATAATTTTCTGCTGAAAATTTGCTATGCTCGGCTCGTCAGCCTGCGCAATGTTTTTCAAAAACTATGCCTGCGACAAGTTTTGTAATTCAAAGTTTTCTAAACTCCACAATCTTTCCAGCTTCTATTTCCACCTTGTCGGACTTGCGAAGCTTTTTGATATGAGTTTTCGGCAAAATGTCATAGGGTTTTATTTTATCCAGTTTTTTGTCTATATTCCAAAGGTATTTTTCTGAAGTTGCCCAATTATTTTTTAGAGTATTTAAATTTAAAAGCGCTGAATACTGCCTCAAAGTTTTTTCTCCATTATCTAAAAAATATTCGTGAAAATAAGACATCGCAAGCTCGCGAATATTCCTATAAATCGGCTCGCGGTATCGCAAAACCGCATGATTAGTTTTAGAAAGCGCTCCCCAAGAACCGTCAATCTTAAAAGGGGTTATGGTATGGTCATAGTCCTCCTTTGTTGTTCTTAGGTGCATCACATAGGGAGTAAAACCGCGCAAAGATAAAATATAAGCGCCTAAAAGCGCGCCCTCAAAACAATGGGCGCTTCCCTCTCTTAATGTAAAAAGCGGAGATTTCAAAGTCTCCCCTTCTTTTTCAAAATTAAATTTTAATCCATTCAAAAAATCCTGAATCTGGGCGGGATTATTTAATTTATTCATTAGCGCAATTTCTTTTTTTGTAAAAG
>JBBSWR010000166.1:0-2541 GCA_038046185.1 Nanobdellota archaeon | reverse complement strand
TCCTTCTCGTGCTTCAGGCTTTCAAGCTTCATTACATCCTCTTCTGATTTTCTCAGATCGCCCCTTATTGCACTGATGTGGTCAAGCGCAGTTTTGAATTTATCAACTCTCACATACAAAGACTCTCCGCTTCGTATGGCCTTCCCAGCCCTCATATGTTCTCTGTGTTTCGCCTGGTGTGCGGGCTGAGCTGATTGGCTATCCTGCTGGGAAACATCAATCGCACTAGCACCGGAAGGCATTTGAGGAGATTGATTGAAATCGGGAACCGGCTGCGGCATTGGAGGAGCCTGGCTAAATGAGGGAACCATTTTTTGGGCTTGTGGCATATTCATATTAGGGGTGGGCTCTTCATCCAAACCACCTAAATCCGGAAATTCCGGCATGTCCTCTTCTTTCCCCATATCCGGCATTTTGTCGTACTCAGGAAAATCAAACTTAAAATCATCTTCTTTTGGAGCGTCTATCTGCGGAAATTCAGGCAGATTAGCATCTTTATCATCTTCAAAGCCCTCCAACGGGGGAGGCACTGGCGGCAAATCCAGCTCCGCTTCATTTCCCTGCTTGCTATCCCTTTTTAAGAACTTAAAAAACCCCACATTACCACCTACTGCCCAAACATTGTACTTTGTATTAAAACTTTTGTTAGCATTATTAAATAGTAATGCTTTTTTCCAAACACCATAAAAATTAAATAAGAATTATGAACAAAAGTTAAAAAATGAAGATTATATTGATTATTATGCTATTTTTAGTATTGTTAACAGCCATATCGGCTGCAGAAACAAATGACTGTGACTACAAAATTGAAATTTTGCTCAACAGTTCCATGTACACTCCTTCTGATTTTGCGTGGAAAATGAAAGCCACCAAGATTTCCGGAATTTCCACAAACATAACTGCAACGGCAAGAATAGAGGACCCAGGCGGAAAGCTAATCAAGGCTTACAAGCCGTGGACCTCTGATCCTATTTCGCGGCAAAAAACTTCAGGAGAGTATTCTCCAAACCTGAAAGACGGCGAATATAAAATAATCTCAGAAATAATCGTTGACTGCAACGATGTTGACAAATCAAATAATATTGATTCAGAAAATTTCGCAATAGCAAGTGTATCAAACAATCCTCCTCAGCAGGATTCAAAGGAAGAAATTTTAACAGCTCAAACTCAGCCAGCATTTCCTATTCCAGTAGAAAATGTTTCTATGGAAAGTAATCCTACAACCGCTATTGTGGAAAATAAAACAAATATAAAAAATAATTCAAATGAACCTCCAGCTGTGCAAAAAACCGTAGAATACAATAATGAAATAACTTTATTAAACACCTACGGGGAAAGTGCCCAGCAGGATTCTTCGAAGCCGGAATTGATTTATGAATCAAGCAATGAAAAGTCAAAAGAAATTGTCTTGTACGTGCTTTTGGGATTTTCAGTTTTATTGAACATAATTTTGATTTGGAAAAGATAATTTAGACAAATAATTTAATTATAAAATAGCTGAGCCCGCCGATAACTGCGGACACCGGAATAGTCAAAACCCATGCCCAAGCAATTCTCCTCGCAATCTGCCATCTGACCTCCTCGCAATCTGCTATCTGACTCCAGAAGCTCTTTTAACAGAGCCGACTCCCATTATGGAGCCGCTGATGACGTGAGTCGTGCTTACAGGTATTCCTAAATGCGCAGTGGTCAATAAAACCAAAGCGCCTGAAGTTTCGGCTGAAAATCCATGGAAAGGGGTAAGCTTTGTTATCTTTGTGCCCATAGTCTTTATGATTTTCCAGCCTCCGAAATAAGTTCCCAGCGCTATCGAGGCATGGCTTATGAGAATCACCCATTTTGGAACATAAAACGAGCTAAGGTAGCCTGATGTGAACAGCAACAAGGCAATGATCCCCATTGTTTTCTGCGCGTCATTTGTCCCGTGGCCTAAGCTGTATAGGCTTGATGAAACAAGCTGCAATTTTCTGAAATAATTATTTACCTTAGCAGGCTTTCTTTTCCTGAAAGCCCACATCATAATTATTGAAAATGCTATTGCCCCTATAAATCCAATTATAGGCGCCACAAAAATAAATATTACAACTTTAGCAAGCCCTGGCAAGATTATCGAACGAAAGCCGGAAGAAATAATTCCAACTCCGATTAATCCCCCTATTAAGGCGTGGCTGCTTGATGACGGCAGCCCATAGTACCATGTTATCAAATTCCATACTATTGCGCCGATAAGCGCGCCAAGAATCACATAGATATCCACTATTTTCGGGTCGATGATTCCCTTGGCTATTGTGGTGGCGACTGCAACGCTGAAAACGAAAGCTCCGATGAAATTCCAGAAGGCAGCCATCAGCACGGCATTTCTCGGGCTTAAAACATTGGTAGCAACAACAGTTGCAATAGAATTTGCGGAATCATGGAATCCGTTTACGAAGTCAAATATCAGGGCGATTGCAATAACTATAATCACGAAAGTTAAGTCAGGCATGCTTTACCACTATGCTTTCAATTACATTAGCCACATCCTCGCATTTGTCTGTGACT
>JBBSWR010000165.1:0-12563 GCA_038046185.1 Nanobdellota archaeon | reverse complement strand
AGAAATTAAACAGGCATTTGCACGTTCTTGCCAAATTAGCAGACCGATATAATTTTTGCGTTTATGTTACCAACCAGGTAATGGCAAAGCCGGACATGTTTTTCGGCGACCCAACACAGGCTATCGGCGGGCATATTGTAGCTCACGCTTCAACTTTCCGAGTCTATTTGAGAAAAGGAAAGAAAGGAACGAGAGTGGCAAAATTAATAGATTCGCCAAACCAGCCCGAAGGAGAAGCCGGATTTTATGTTGATGAGTCAGGAATAAAAGACGTTGAATAAACGTTTTTTATTTATTTTTTCTTATTTCAATTTCTAATTATTTTATTTAATTTTAAAATGTTAATTACTTTTTCAATATGTTAATTCTTGCATTTATAACAAGATTTTTAAAACAGCACAAAAATCATGATAAATTCAAATGCAATAATGATTTATCATGAAAAAGAAAAATATAGCGGCATTCTTTGATTTTGACGGCACTATCTATCATGGGCTGGTAGCCTTTGATATTTTCATGTTTGCTTTTAGAAATAGAATTATGAGCTTTTCCGAGATGGTTAAATTATCCCAGCTTTCTTACTATTACATGCTCGATAAACTAAACCTCGCAGATAGGGTATCTATTAATGAAGGGATGTACAAAAAAATTAAAGGGCTGAAATCAAAAGTGTTATTTGAATCAGCATCAGAGAAATTTTTTTCATACAACAAAAATAAAAAATTTTATGCTGATATTCTTGACATTATTAAGCGGCATACAAAAAAAGGGCACCGGATTGTGGTTGTCACGTCCACCATTAAAGAAATAGTGGGCCCGGCAAGAAAATGGATTAAAATTGATGAAATAATTGCCACAGAAGTAGAAACAAAAAACGGGATATATACCGGCACTGTTAAGATACTGCCTGTCGGACAGAACCGCATAAATATCATAAAAGACTATTGTAAAAAATATGATATAAATTTAAGCAGGAGCTATGCATATTCGGACCATTTTTCTGACATACCTTTGCTGGAGAGCATAGGCAATGCCATTGTTACCGGCCCTGATAAGAAATTAAGGGCATATGCAATGAAAAAAGGATGGAAAATAATAGACCGTAAGTAATTCACACATTCTTTACCAAAACCTTTTTAATGCTGTATTTAATTGTTATAGTATGGTATATCCCATATCTAAGTTTATTGTGCCGCCTATTTTTAGGCTTTGGCTCAGAAAAGTAAACGGGCTTGAGAATATTCCGCGTGATGAACCATTTATAATTGTTGCAAATCACACAAGTTATTATGAAACCCTGCTGCTGCCGTGCATTATCGTTCAGGCATTAAACAAAAAAATGCATGCATGGGTTAATGAAAGATATTGGAATATCCCTATTGCAAAATTTTTTCTCGACTTATGGGGGGGAATTCCTGTTTATCTGGGGAAAGAAAAAAATTCAAAGGAAAAGAACAAAAAGGCGTTTCAAATTACATTGAATTACCTAAAAAATGGCGAGATAATGATGATATTTCCCGAGGGCAAAAGAAGCCCCGATGGAAAACTGCAAAAAGCATATTCGGGCGCTGCAAAGCTGGCGCTGCTGTCAAAAGTGCCGGTGCTGCCGATTGGGGTGACAGGTTCTGGCAAAGTCCTGCCAAAGGGCAAAATTTTTCCGAGATTCGCAAGATGCGAAGTAAGTATTGGCAAGCCGATATATTTTAAAAAGTATTATAATAAAAAAATAACTGACAGGATGCTTGATGGCGCCACAAGGGACGTCATGAAACAGATAGGAAAACTGATAGGGCAAAAATATAATTACTAAAATGATATACCCGGAATTAAGGATTACGCTCGTGCCACTGACAAAATTGTGGATAAAAAAAGTCAATGGTCTGGAAAATGTGCCGAAAAAAGATGGGTTTATTGTTGCCGCAAACCATTCAAGCTATATGGACCATATGATGATTGGAGCAACTATAATCTCTTACCTAGACAAAAAAATGCACTGGCTCGCCAAGAAAGAGCACTTTGAAACTTTTTTTCAGAGATTGTGGCACGTGTATGTAGGGGGGATACCTCTCGACAGGCAGTCCGGCGGCAAAGAGGCATTAAGATTTGCAGTAAGAGCATTGAAGGAAAAAAAAATAATTGTAATATACCCTGAAGGCACCAGAACCCTGACGGGAAAAATCCAGGAAGCAAGAACTGGTGTTGCAAGGCTTGCGTTATTATCTAAATCCCCCGTTCTACCAATTGGGTTGATAGGCACATTTTATATTTTACCCAAAGGAAAATATATTCCCAATCTGAGCAGAGCAACAATGAACATAGGCAAGCCGATGTATTTTACCGAGTATTACAACAAAAAGATTAATAAGAAGATGCTGAGAGATGTAACTAATAGGGTGATGAAAGAAATTGCCAGATTGTCAAATCAAAAATATGAATTTGACTAAATATAATTAAAAAATAAAATGAACAAAATAGCCGTCATAGGGGCAGGAAGCTGGGGCACAACTTTAGCCATACTGCTTGCAGAAAAAGGCTATGATATCAGGCTCTGGGCAAGAAGGGAGCAGCTTGCAAATGAAATAAAACTCAAAAGGGAAAATATTCAATATCTCCCCGGAGCAAAGATACCTCCAAATTTGATAGCCGATTCTTCCTTGGAAAGGGTGATGGACGGCACGACCATTCTGATTAGCGGCATTCCGAGCCAGTTTGTAAGAGGTGTCATGGGGGAAGTAAAAAAACACTTTAATAATCAGATAATTGTAAGCCTGACAAAAGGCATTGAGCACCAAACTGGAAGAAGAATGTCTGAAATCATAGAAGAGGTGCTTGGAAAGGGTACAAAGGTGGCGGCGTTGTCTGGGCCTAACCACGCGGAAGAAGTTTGCAAAAAGATGCCGACCGCAACGGTCATTGCGAGCAGAAATAGGAAAGTTGCAAATACTGTTGCAGAATGCTTTGCGACCCCGAGTTTTAAAGTTTATCAGCTCAATGACATAACCGGAGTTGAGCTCTGCGGCGCCTTGAAGAATATCACTGCAATCGCAACAGGCGTCTGCGACGGATTTGGATTTGGAGACAATGCAAGAGCTTCAATAATCACTTTGGGATTGATGGAGATGAATAATTATGGGAGGCATTTCGGTGCAAAAAGGGGAACTGTCTATGGCCTGGCCGGAGTTGGTGATTTGATAGCGACGTGCACAAGCAGGCACAGCAGGAATAGGTTTTACGGAGAGCAGCTTGCAAGGGGAAAAACAGTGGAAGAAATAAAAAAAGAGATGCGCGGAATGGTGGCGGAAGGAGTTCCAACAACAAAAGCAGTTTATGAATATTCTGTGAGGCACAAAATACAGATGCCGCTGACGCATCAGGCATATGAAGTTCTTTTCAATGATAAAAATATCAAGAAAGCGATTGTAGATTTATTGGATTTAGTTTAAAAAGAAAATAAAAAAATAAATAAATTATTCTTCCGTGAAATCCTCAATCTTGTTCGGGATGTCCTCGTCTTCTTTCAATTTTCCCTTTGCTTTGAGGAATTCTTTCGTCAGGATGTAGAACAGCAATCCCAGGGATTTCTTTCCCTTGTTGTTGCAGGGTATGACGAAGTCAAGGAAATTGGTCTGGTTGTTTGTATCACACAGCGCGATTACCGGGATGCCGACTTTTACTGAATCAAGGACTGCATTTCTGTCCGGCCATGCGTCAACAACCATTACAATTTTTGCTTCCGTGTAATCTTCAAGATTAGGGTTTGTTAAAATTCCAGGAGGATAACGCCCGGCAAATGTCCTTACTCCTGTCAGTTTTCCGAACAATTCAACTGCTTTCCAGCCGTTTTCACGCCTGCATATAATTAGAATATCCTTTAACTCATACTGAGCCAAAAAAGTTGCGGCAACCCTTATTCTTTCATCTATTTTCTGCAGGTTCAAAACTGACAGCCCGTCCGGCCTTGTCTTGTAGATAAACTGCTCCATGTAAGCGGTCCTGAACTTTGTGCCTATGTGTATTCCTGATTTGAGATAAACATCCCTTGGAACCAAAAACTTATCTTCTGCCATTTTCAAATCCTCCGTTAAATTTATTTTATTTGAAATTAATATTTTTATTTGAGTTGGATTTTATAATTTAATTTTTTAATTAATAACTAATAGTTTTATAATAATTATTTTATTGAATATTTTTTGTTAATTTATTATTTATTCTTCTTAATTTATTTTTTGAACAGTCCAGAATTAGTGTCTGAACCGCTTTTATAGCCCGCAGTTGAACAACTTGTGTTCTTAGGCAATACTATACAGAATGAGACGGCTATTTAAAAAGGTTACTAATCAGAATTGAATGTTTCCAAATCCTCATAAACCGGGCCTTGAGGTGTTAGAGTTGACTTTACCAATCTGAAATCCTTTATTTTGATTTCTTTGCCCTCAACTTTGATTTTTTTAATGCCATCAACGAATGATTTTTTATCCGATGGGTACCTTACTCTTGCCAAAGTAATATGGGCTTTGAAATCTTTTTCGTTTTTAAATAAATTTTTTAATAATTCATCAATTTGGTTTTGCAGCCCCATTACTTTATCTTCAGGCTTTAAGCCAACCCAAACCACCCTTATGTAATTTTCAGCCGGAAATATTCCAATTGAATCCAAAGATACAGAGAAATTTTTAAATTTTATTTTCCTTAAATTTTCAGCAATCTCATCAATTTTATCAGGCTGAACTTCTCCAAGAAATTTAAGGGTAAGATGAAATGATTTAATCAGGCTTAATTTTGCGTTTTGCGGAAGCTGGCCCTGCAGCTCAACAAAGTAATTTTTCAATTCATTGAAATCAATTGCAACAAACAGCCTCATTTTGCCGGTGAGAATTAACTAATGTTTTAATAATTTACTGAAATAATTTTGTGGGTGAACCTATCCCACATAAAAAAATAAATAAAGAATTAATCTCTATCTACTAATCTTCTTCCCCGAAGTTTTCCGTGTCCTGGCCGCCCTCGTAATCGTCGTTGGATTCTTTGCTTTCAGGTTCGGAACTTTCCCCTGCCTGGCTTTCTCCGGATGATTCAGAAGACTCTTCGGTTTTCTCACCTATTACTTCTGCAAAGCCAACTTTGGGAAGAACTTTTGTTATTTTTACTCTTACTTCATCGCCCTGCTTTGTGCCCGGAATAAACAGCACAAAACCGTCTTTCTTTGCTATGCCGTCGCCTTTCTCCCCGACAGCCTCTATCTTAACATTCAGCTCGTCGCCAACCTTCACCGGTGCGAAATTTTGCCTGCTGAAATCTCTTCTTGGCCCTCTATCATTTCTCATATCCAATACCTCTATGCCTATTTACCCTATCTTGTGCAGTGCACAATACTCCGTAAAAAGTGATATCTGTATTTAAAGTTTGCGCGTCAAAAGCTGAATCCGCCATCAACGCAAATGAACTCTCCGGTTATGTAGCCTGCCTTTTCAGAGGCCAGAAACCCTACCAGATTTGCAACATCTTCCGGAGTGCCGCTTCTTCCCAGCGGAATGAGATCGGCAAATTTCTTTTTTCTTTCGGACGGAATTGCCTTGAGAATGTCGGTTTCAATCAGCCCTGGCGCAACTGCGTTTACAGTTATTCTGTTTCTGCTTACTTCTTTCGCAAGCGATTTTGTAAATCCTATAATGCCTGCCTTTGAGGCAGCGTAGTTAGTCTGGCCGAAATTTCCTTCCAAGGCCACTATTGAGCTTATGTTAATTATTCTTCCGTCAGGCCTGAGCAGAGAAATAACATTTCTGGTAACATTATACACACTGTTGAGATTTATTTTGATTACGCTCTTCCATTCGCTTACATCCATATTCATTAAAGTCTTGTCCATGACAATGCCGGCATTGTTCACAAGAATATCCAAATGGCCAAATTTCTTTTGTATAACATCTGCCATTTTCTTTACACTCTCAAAATCGCTAACATCTGCTTTAATGGCGATAGCTTTTCTTCCAAGTTTTTCTATTTCATGAACAACTTCCGCCGCGCCTTTTTCATCCTTGCTGTAATTTACAATTACATCAGCGCCGTCTCTGGCAAGCTCTATTGCTATTGCTTTTCCAATGCCCCGCGAAGCGCCAGTCACAAGCGCGATTTTTCCACTTAAAGTATGCTTTGCCGTGTTTTGAATATTTTTGATTTTTCTTGCTGTTACATAAACAATTTCTATAGTAAAACTTTCCTTGTCGGCAAGTTCGTTTGTTTCCCTTAATTCTTTGAACAGCATATTAGTGGCTGTTGTTATCAAGGCATCCCGGTCACTTTCTTCCTGAGGTGTAGGATCGTGGCCTCCTATTTCCGGCAATATTCCCGCCTGCAGCCTTCTCACGCGCAGAAAATTCAGCCAGTCGGCGTATTTGACCTTGAAGAGCTTAAAATCAGGAGCTTGGTACTCAAAGCCTGATTTTTTTAATGATTCCAGATAAAATTCAATCGGCCTTGGCTCGGGAAAAACAAATTTCCTTTGAGACGCATTCATGCTTATGCGCTCATCAAGGTCTTTCCTGTAGGCTGCAAACCTTGCATCCGTCCTTACAAGCTGAAGCGCAATGTCGTGCACTCTTTTGACGCTGTTATCAACCATCAGCGCCCCATCCGGGCGGTTGTGCCTGGTTATGTTGCCGCTCTGGAAGAAAAAATATCCGCCAATTTTGAGGGATTCAGAAATTCCGGCAAATGCTTCATCAATGCATGGCACAAGATGGACAGTGTTTGCGGAAATTACATGATCAACAATTCCCACGCCGACAGTGTCTGATAAGCTTGCATATCCATCAGGAGTTTTTTCCAAAAGAAAACAGCTTACATTCTTGTTTGGAATTATATCGTATGCCTTGCCCAGCCATGCAGGGGAGTTGTCAACGAGCCACAGCTTGGCGTTCGCTTTCATGAACTCAAGCAGCCTTAATGCAGAGACTCCGGTTCCCGCCCCAAAATCAACAACAATTTCATTATTTTTTATTTTTGGCGCTGCTATCTTCATTAATTCATCAAGTATCGCAATGTAATATTCCGCTTTTGATACAGCATCATGGTAGGCTGTTGCTCCCTTTGAAGCAGGCCTGTCTGGTTTCCATGCCATTTTAAAAAACAAAGCCCCCGCTCACGCTGATAACCTGCCCCGTTATGTAGCTCGCTTTTTCTGAAGCGAGGAAAGAAACAAGGTGAGCTATTTCCTCTGCTTTTCCTATCCTTTTGAGGGGGATCATCCATAAAACCATTTTCTTTTTCAGGAAAGGTATTTTTTTTGTCATTTCGCTCTCTATAAATCCTGGCGCGATTGCGTTGACTGTTGTCTCATGCTTTGCCAGCTCTTTCGCAAGCGATTTTGTAAATCCTATGATGCCTGCCTTTGAGGCAGCGTAGTTAGTCTGGCCGAAATTTCCGTATATTCCGACGACTGAAGATATGCTTATTATGCGCGATTTTTTTTCAAGAATAGGCACGGCGTTTCTTGTTATGTTGTACACGCTGCCTAAATTTATATCAATCACTTTGTTCCATTCATCCTGGGACATTTTTTTTATGGACCTGTCCATGGTGATTCCTGCGTTGTTGACAATAATATTAAGCCTGCCGAATTTTTCCTTTATAGTGCTGCACATCTTGCTCACTTGGTCAAAATCACTTACGTCAGCTTTAAGGGCAACGGCTTTCCTTCCAAGTTTTTCTATTTCATGAACGACTTCCATTGCTTCCTGCCCATTATAGTGGTAATTTACAATTACATCAGCGCCGTCTCTAGCAAGCTCTATAGCTATTGCTTTTCCAATGCCCCGCGAAGCGCCAGTTACAAGCGCGATTTTTCCCGACAGAATCAATTTTTCACCTGGAATTAGGTATATTCATTATTTTTTAAATCTTGTTATAATATGGCTGGTGTGTTTTAACTTATTTTTTCTTTGATTTTAATTTTGAGAGCACTTCTTTGGTGTGCTCGCCAAGCTTTGGCGCATTTTGGTATTTGAATGCTGCGAAAGAAGAAAAAACTGCAGGATAGCCTGTTTGCTTAACCCCATCCAGGCTTATTATCGCGCTGCTTTTATTAAGATGAATATCATTTATTACCTCATTTAATTGTTTTACAGGCTCGCAGCAGAAATCATGCTTTTCGTTAAGCATGAGCCACTCATCCTGGGTTTTCTGCATGAACAAATTTCTAAGTTCCTGGACAGCGCTTTCATCAAATTGCCTTTTGATAAGATTTCTGCTGCCGACGGAATTGCAAAATGATTCCCAAAACTTTGTTTCTATTGCGCCAAGGCTTACATATTTGCCATCTTTTGTTTTGTAAATGTTATAGCACGGCTTTGTTCCTGAAAGAACCGTCCTTGATTTTTTTGAGACAGAGCGCTGGGCTATATGTATATTTATCAGAGACAGAGCGCTGTTAAAAACTGAAACATCAATATTATTCCCTTTTCCTGTTCTTCCGCGGTGAATCAGCGCGGCGAGTATCGAGACTGCAGCTATTAAAGCGCATCCAACATCAGCAACCTGCACTCCCGGCACGGAGGGGGGAAATGACATTACATCTAGAATTCCGCTTAAAGAAGAATAATTTAAATCGTGGCCTGCCTTGTTTTTAAGATGGCCCTTTTGGCCGTAACCGCTTATGGAGCAGTAAACAATTTTTGGATTTAATTTTTTGACCGCGCTATAACCCGCACCCAGATCATTTAATTTGCCTGGCCTAAATCCTTCAATGATAACATCGGCATTTTTTGCAAGCTTCAGAAAATTTGATTTGCCTTCTTTGGTTTTAATATCGATAATGACGCTTTTCTTGTTCCTGTTTAATGCTTCAAAATATGGGCTTTTTTCGCCGCATGTTTCGAAGCGGCGCATCATGTCCCCTTTAGGGCTTTCGATTTTAATAACTTCGGCGCCTAAATCCGCAAGAAACAGAGAGCACATGGGACCTGGAAGAAGAGCCGACATGTCAAGAACCCTGAGACCTTTTAGAAGCATTTTAACCCCTAGTTAAGATTTTTTAAAATATGGACAGTTGCAACGCTGCCGGCACCGCCTAAATTGTGTGCCAAGCCTATCCTTGGCGTTTTTATCTGCCTCGCGCCTGCCTGGCCGCGCATCTGCTTTACAATCTCGTAAACCTGCGCAATCCCCGTTGGGCTTATCGGATGGCCTTTTGCCTTCAAGCCCCCTGATGTATTGACCGGAAGCTTGCCGTCAATTTTTGTTGTTCCGTTTCTGATCAGTTCCTTTCCTTCGCCCGGGCTGCAAAATCCCAAATCCTCATACGAAATAATTTCAAGAGGGGTAAATGCATCATGGATTTCGGCGATGTCAATCTGCGAGGGAGTTACATCTGCTTCCTTATAGGCAAGCTCCGCCGCTTTTTTTGTTGCTTCCAGCGATGTCATTTCTTCCCGTTCAAAAGGGCTTAGGCAATCACTTATTTCAGCTGACCCTATGATTTCAATATCAGACGGCTCTTTGGACAATATCAGTGATGATGCCCCGTTGCATGATATGCTGCAGTCGAACAGCCTTAAAGGTGAGGCCACCACAGTGGAGTTTTTTATCTCTTCCATTGTGATTTTTTTTCTGTAAAATCTCGCTTTTGGGTTCAGAAAAGCGTTCTGGTGGTTTTTGTAAGCCACCAATGCAAAATCATCGGATGTTGCGCCGTACTTCAGCATATACTGCTGTGCCACAAGCGCGTTTTGAGCTGGAAATATCATTCCTTCTGCCTGTTCGTAGATGCGCTCGCCGCCCCTTAGTATTTCCTCAGTTATTATTTTGGTGGTAGTTGCGACAATTTTGTCAAATCCAATCACAAGTATGTTTTTGTGGCTGCTGTTTTTCAGCAATTTAATTGCAGTCCATAACGCAGTGCCCCCGCCGGCACAGCCTGCAGGCACATCAAGTATTGGGGCTTTGATTTGCAATAGGCTGCTTATCATCGAAGCGCTGTGCTTCTGCCTTTCGCCATTTGACATTATTTCTATGCTGGACACAACAACAGCGTCTATTTCCCGCATCGACATTTTCGCGTCATTCAGCGCTTCCATCACAGATTCATATATCGTATTCCGGCTTGACTCTTCCTGAAATCCGAATTTTGTCATGCCGACTCCTTTTACGAACATCAGCGCACCGCCCTTGAAAGAAGCTTTGTCATTTTTGATTTTACTTTGTCAACACTGGTTATTTTGGGAGTGCCTTCCGTGGTAAGCAATTTTTTCATCAGAACAATTTGCTCCACCATATCCAGATTTTCAGGTATTTTTGCAATTGTATTTATTTTAAGCTCTTCCATTTTTTTTATTGCACAATCACCAATTGCAACTATCCTTTCTCCGCCTTCCAAAACTTTTCCGTCAAACTGCGAGCCTATAAGCACGTACAATTCACTGCCTCTTAATCCAATCATCTTTGATGTTAAATTATACATTAAATTAAGGCAGGCTGGGCATGCTCCATAATCCACCACTTTTATGTCCGAGTGCGGCGTTTCTTCGGGATTGGCTGGTTTTATCGGATTTTTTAGAGCATCAATTTCATTGCCTACCACTTCTATTTTTTTGGGGTTGATTCCACTACCCGCAGCTTTAACATAAGGCGGAATTTTTATCATGCTTATCTCGCAAAAGATGCTGTCAAGCGCAGCAGCATTCCTGCCCGCAAAAATTAAATTTAAAAAAGCAGGCTCGCCTGATGCAAGAGGGCCCAGCCCCTGCATGCCGTTTGTCGCATCAGCTATTGTAAAAACATCCGGCAGTGCTTTAACAAGTTTTGGCAATATGTTGCCCAATCCTTTGTAGTACATATCGCGCTGTGTTTTTTCATCAACAAGCCTTGTCAGGTTTTCCAATGCACCAGAGATGCCGAGCTGAAAATTTGTTTTCATTATTGGCACATTTATTATTTTTCTGTGAAGGGCTTCTTTGTAGATGCTAAACTCGTAACCATCACACTCCACTTTTTCAAAAGGACCTTTGGAAATGTCCGCAAAAGCAACGCCGCGCTTTTTACAAACTTCCAGGGCTCCTGATTTTGAAGCAGCATCTGCCGCACTGGAGCCAATGAGCGCCTGCTCTGCAACAATCACATTTTCCTTTTTTATTCCATATTCAAAAAGAACTGCAATCAGCGCATCAAGCATATCCGGGTTAACATTGACTGCCTGGTAAGGATAGGCCGCTGCTATGATGCTCGGCTTAATTAAAATTTTTTCTTCGGAATCAAATTTTACATCTTTAAGAAGCCCGAGAGCATCTTTTATCGCTTCAAATATATCATATTTTACTTTTATTATTGCAACGGCGTCATCGCTTTCTGACTTTTTCTCTGTATAAACATCACCTATCTTGTAATCTTTCATCGTTTTCTTCGGCAGCCTGTTGCCAAATTCGTCCTGAAGCAAAAGAATATTGTATGGAATTATAGGGTGCGTCGGCGACGGAATAGTCACTTTTGTAAATCCTATAACTTTCATCTGGGTTCCTTTCTGCTTTGTTACAGGCCCTTTGCAATATATGCACTTTTCAATAGGGTAAATCCATTTCTTGCTGCATTTTTCACAAATCCATCTTATTATCATTTTTACACCCTGCCTAATATATGCACTGATATGCTGCTTCCAGCGCCGCCTATGTTCTGCGCCAGTGCGATATTTGCATTGCTTACCTGCCTGTCGCCGGCTTCCCTGCGCATCTGTTTGACAAGCTCATATATTTGGGCAATGCCTGTTGCGCTTATCGGGTGGCCTTTTGCTTTTAATCCGCCGCTTGGGTTGACCGGCAGTTTTCCATTTAAATTAGTTATCCTTTTTCTTATTAGGTTTTTGCCTTCCCCTCTTTTGCAGAATCCTAAATCCTCGTATGAAATAAGTTCAACGGGAGTGAATGCATCATGAACTTCAACAACATCAATATCCTTTGGTGATACCCCTGCTTGATTGTAAGACTCTCCAGCTGCCAATACACTTGCCTGCCAGGAAGTCATGTCCTCGCTTTCAAAAGTGGACAGCCTGTCAACAAACAAACTTGAGCCCATAATCTTTATGTCTGTTTCGTCTTTTGTTATTACTGCCGCTGCTGCCCCATTAACAGACAGGCTGCAGTCAAACAATCTCAAAGGAGAGGCAACCATTGGCGATTTCTTGATTTGCTTCAGCGTGACTTCTTTTTTGTAGAACCTCGCTTTTGGGTTCAGAAAAGCGTTCTGGTGGTTTTTGTAAGCCACCAATGCAAAATCATCGGATGTTGCGCCGTACTTCAGCATGTACTGCTGAGCCACAAGCGCGTTTTGAGCGGGAAATATCATTCCTTCTGCCTGTTCATAAATCCTTTCAGCTGCCATCAGAATTTCGTTTGTAGTCACGGCTGAATTGTTTGTGAGCAATCTCTCAACTCCCACAATAAGTATATTGTTGTAATCCAGCTTGTTTGCAGTCCATAATGCTGCGCCGCCTCCGCCGCAAACTGCTGAACATGTTACAATTGGAACTTTCCTTTTGAATATGCTGCTTATAATTGATGAAAATCCCCTCTGCCTTTCAC
>JBBSWR010000164.1:0-12096 GCA_038046185.1 Nanobdellota archaeon | reverse complement strand
AGCAAGGCAATTCCTTCACGCACAATGTGCGTGGTATCCTTGCCTAGAGAAATGACAAGCGACATTTCCAGAGTATTAGGAAGCATAGCCCCCAAACATGAATCCAGTTTCTTCTGGAGCCTTTACAACGGGACTGATCCGGGCAGATTTGCAGTGATAAAGTTGAGCGGAGAGTGCATTGAAACCTCTTTAGATAGAATAGCAGAAGACCTGTCTGATTTGTATAAGCTGGGGCTTTTTCCGGTCGTAACTTTCGGTTGGGGTAGTTCCTTAAGCCGCAGGCTCGCAGAAGCGGGAATAAATTCGAAGTTTATAGACGGAGACAGGTACACAGATTCCCAAGTCATGGCCGAAGTTGAGAGGATTGCAAAAGAAACCGGAGATAGGATTGTTCAAGCGGTCTTGGCAAGAGGCGCTAAAGCCAGGTTAATTGATTATAACAGCAGATCACTTGTAGCAGAAAAAAAACAAGGTAATGATTATGGCAGCCATAACGGCAGCATTGTCGGAGTAAATACCGCGCCAGCGCTATCCGCTGTAGACATGGGTGTAATTCCCATCGTGTCACCAATAGGAATTTCTGAAGATGGAAAAACAGCATACAACATAAACGCGGCATCAGCAGGGGCAATGCTTGCCCAGGCAATAGACCCTATAAAGTATGTAATGGTAACTAGCAGCGGGGGCGTCTTAAACCCCGGCAGAAAAATAATAAGTGAGATAGTGCTAAACCGGGATCTTGAAAGATTGGTCAGTGATGGGACTGTTTCTGGAGGAATGGAAAAAAATGTCAGGGAAGCCCAGCTAAGCCTTTCGCTAAGGCAAAATGGTGATGACAGAAGCGTTCAGATTGTAGGTCCTAATAACCTTCTCTTGGAATTATTTAGCTACAAAGGTGCTGGAACTTACATAAGAAAAGGATATGCTGTAACCTCTGTTGATATTGAACAACTTGATATGGCCAGATTCAAAGCTATGGTAAAAAAAAAGTTGGGAGAAACTCTTAGGGAAGATTGGTATTCGACCCACAAGAGAGTAGCATATGTCGAAAAAAACTTAAAAGGAGCAGCAACAGTAGTTCCTGATCCACCCAATGTCGGAAGTCCTTATCTTGACATTATAGTCGTGGATAATGGCTACCTGAGGAATGGACTGGGCAGCGATATTATGTCCGCAATAGGTGTGCCAAAATTATTCTGGCGCTCAAGAATAGACAGAGAAGCAAATGAATGGTATTTTAGGATAAGTACGGGGCATATCCACTATACAGGTCCGGGCGGCCATGATTATAATCATTTCTGGACGGGTAATCCAACATTTGAACAGATACGCCAGCAGCACAATTTCGTTCAGGCAAAGCCATCCAACTTTCAATGAACAAATTTAAATGCAAAGTTATTATAAATTATTCAAAAAATAAAATTTTTCCCAACCGCAACTAGAGAAAATTCAAGGGAATTTTCTAAGTTCCGAAACTTTCAGTTTCGAAACCTTTATTAATGGGTCAGGTCTATTACCTTTTTTTAATATGCAGTTAAATAATAAAGCTAAGCTAGTTCTGGAAAATGGCGATGAATTTGAAGGCTTTTCTTTTGGTGCAGAGCATTCTGTCTCAGGGGAAGTTGTATTCAACACGGGGATGGTCGGCTATCCTGAATCATTGACTGACCCAAGCTATAAAGGCCAGATTCTTGTTCTTACATACCCATTAGTTGGAAATTACGGAGTTCCTGATAAAATAAAAGAGAATGGGCTGTTGAAATATTTTGAATCAGACAAAATACAAATCCAGGCGCTGGTCATATCTGATTATTCTTTTGAATATTCGCACTGGAATGCAAAAAAAAGCCTTGCTGAGTGGCTGAAAGAGGAAAATATTCCTGCAATTTATGGAATTGACACAAGAAAGCTGACAAAAACTTTGAGAGAGAAAGGCGCAATGCTGGGAAAAATAATAATTAATGGCAAAGACGTAAAATTATTTGACCCAAACGTGATTGACATCGTAAAAGAAGTCAGCATAAAAGAGCCGGTTGTTTATAACAAAAAGTTAAATCAGAAAAAAGTTGTTGTAATTGACTGCGGGGTAAAAGATAACATTATTAGAAATCTCATAGCGAGGGACTTAACAGTAGTAAGGGTCCCATACGATTATGATTTTTTAACCCAACCATTTGACGGATTGGTTATTTCAAACGGTCCAGGCGACCCAAAAATGTGCAAGAAAACAATTTACAATGTTGGAAGAGCATTAAAACATAACATTCCGATTTTTGGAATCTGTTTAGGCAATCAAATTCTGGCGCTTGCTGCAGGCGGCGATACTTATAAATTAAAATATGGCCACCGCTCCCAAAATCAGCCGTGTACGTTAGTTGGAACAAAACGATGTTACATCACAACTCAAAATCATGGATTTGCCGTCAATATGAAAACTCTTGGAAATGAGTGGCAGGAATATTTTGTGAATGCAAACGACGGCACAAACGAAGGGATTAAACACAAAACAAAGCCGTTCATGTCTGTTCAGTTTCATCCGGAATCATTTCCGGGCCCTAACGATACTAACTTTTTATTCGACGAATTTATTAAACTACTAAAATGAAACAAGAAGATAAAATAGTCAAGCCAAAAAAAGTCTTGGTATTAGGAAGCGGAAGCTCACAAAAATGATAACAATCAGACCACTGGACACTGGACATCTTCGCCTAAACTATTTAAAGGAGTTTCACAATACTAATTATACGCTCAGGTCACACACAGAACTGCCAAATTATGATTTTCCCCTCTTTGAGGGTCGGCATAACAGCCTAAAATCATTTATGCAGTTCCGCTTAACGTGCCCTTCGCCTCAGAACAAGAATTCCACACTAAACGAAGGAATTCTTACATTTGATAAGAGTTCTGGAGAAAATAAAATGAAAACAGACTTTGCTTTGCATTTTTGGGATTTATCAGACAGGTTAAGGTACAAAGTAGAGGACATATTTATGCGTTTTCTGTTTGATAAAGCTAGCGGTGGCGATTTAAAGAGCTTAGCTGAAAAACTTAATGTTTCTTATCCATTCATTTGCCAATTAAGACGAGGGCTTTATAGTATCCCCTCCAAATTGTTAATTGAAACTGCTAAAATAGCAAATGAAGATTTATCTGTCATAGAGGAGCACATTGAATATTCAAGGACCAGACACGGCAATGTTAGCAAAATAAATTTTCCAATTGTTCCTTCAAGGGCAATGGCTTCGCTAGTAGGTCATGTATTTGGCGATGGTTATATAGGAAAAAAGAAAAGGCAATTTGAATATTGCAATGACAATCCCAGTTTATTAAATGAAGTAAGAAACTATGTAAGAGAAATTTTTGTATTGGAGCCTATGACCGAAAGGCGCAACAGAATTGGATATTCTACTATTGTGGGGGAAGTTCTAGAATTGTTTGGTGCACATTTGGCACCTAAAATTTATTCTAATAAAACGATTCCGAACTGGGTTAAATATGGTAATTCTGAGTTAAAAATTGCATTTATTAAAGCACTATTCGACGATGATGGTTCAGTAATGTATTCAAAAAATTACAATGCCAAAGGAATAAACTTTTATCAAATACGAGACAAATCAAAATTACAAAGTTCTCATGAATTTCTTAGTGAAGTAAGGGAACTACTCAAGGAATTTAGCATTATGGCCGGAAAACCACATTTAAGGAAATTCTACAGAATTAACGGTGAAGAACATGCAATAAGCTATATTAACGTAACGGATTATAAAAGCATATTAAATTTCTACTATAAAATTGGTTTAGCTGATGGAGAAAAGTTCAACAGACTAAAGAAAATAATAGCACGAGTACCTGAGAATATAAGGCAACTTGAGGAGGTAAAAAACAAAATTGAACAAACCTAAAAGAGTTTTAGTCTTAGGTTCGGGGTCATTGAAGATTGGACAAGCAGGCGAGACCTTATAAAATAAGGCGCTTATTCGACTATTCCGGTTCTCAATGCCTCAAAGCCTTGAAAGAGGAGGGTATAGAAACGGTACTTATAAATCCAAACATCGCAACAATCCAAACCAGTGAAGGCATGGCTGACAAAATATATTTTCTTCCGGTAACTCCATATTTTGTTGAAAAAGTAATTGAAAAAGAACATCCTGACGGAATAATGCTTTCTTTCGGCGGGCAGACCGCATTAAACTGCGGAGTGGAATTGTTTGACGTGGGAATTTTCAAAAAACATAATGTAACGGTTTTGGGAACACAGATTGATGCAATCAAAAATACTGAGGACAGGGAACTGTTTGTAAATAAATTAAATGAAATTAATTTGAAAACTCCTGAAAGCCAGGCTGCAAATTCTGTTGAAGAATGCCTCGATGTGGCAAAAAAACTAACTTATCCGGTTATGATTAGGGTAGCCTACGCGCTTGGAGGCGCTGGCTCCGGAGTTGCACTGAATGAAAAAGAATTAACCGAAAAGGCAAAGCGGGCATTTGCGTATTCAACACAGGTTCTTGTTGAAAAATACTTAGGCGGCTGGAAAGAAATAGAATATGAGGTAGTAAGAGATGCCCATGATAACTGCATCACGGTCTGCAATATGGAAAATTTTGACCCGATGGGAATCCATACCGGAGAAAGTATTGTAGTTGCGCCATCCCAAACATTAACAAATTCAGAATATCACAAATTAAGAGACATTGCAATCCAGGTAATAAGGCATCTTGGAATTGTTGGTGAATGCAACATCCAGTATGCGCTTGACCCTTATTCTGAAGATTACAGAATAATTGAAGTCAATGCAAGGCTGTCAAGAAGCTCTGCGCTTGCGTCAAAAGCGACCGGCTATCCCTTAGCGTTTGTTGCGGCAAAACTTTCTTTGGGTTATTCTCTGATTGAACTTGAAAATTCCATAACTAAAGTCACGAAAAGCTGTTTTGAGCCGGCTTTGGATTATATTGTCATTAAAATGCCGAGATGGGACCTGCAGAAATTCAAGAGAGTCAGTTTTGAGATTGGAAGCGAGATGAAAAGTGTCGGCGAGGTTATGGCAATCGGCAGAAAATTTGAAGAAGTAATCCAGAAAGCAATACGGATGCTGAACATAAATCTGCACGGATTGGTTGCAAACAACCTTAATTTCAATGATGTTGAAAAAGATTTAAGCGTGCCGACCGACAAAAGGCTTTTGATGATAGTCGAGGCCATGAAAAGGGGAATTTCAATCGACAGAATTTATGAATTGACAAAAATTGACAGATGGTTCCTGCACAAAATCAGGAATGTAGTTGATACTGAAAAAGAATTGATTGAATATAATTTAGAAAATGTTCCCAGAGAACTGCTGAAATTATCAAAACAGCAGGGCTTCTCGGATTTCCAGATTGCGAAAATTTTATTCAAAAGCGACAGAAACAATATGGAATTAAAGAAGCTTGAAGTCAGAAAATTAAGAAAAAAATATAACATAATCCCTGCTGTAAAGCAAATTGATACGCTGGCAGCAGAATACCCCGCAAAAACAAATTACCTTTACTTGACTTATAACGGAGAAGGCGATGACATAAGCTTTGATGTCAAAAAAAGCATGATTGTGCTCGGCTCCGGAGCTTACAGAATCGGCTCTTCGGTTGAATTTGACTGGTGCTGTGTTAATTCTGTTCTTGCGCTCAGAAAACTCGGATATTCCACAATAATGATTAATTACAATCCTGAAACTGTGAGCACGGATTATGATGTGTGCGATAGGTTATATTTTGACGAATTAAGCTTTGAAAGGGTTTTGGATATCTATGATAAAGAAAATCCGGAAGGGGTTATAATTTCAATGGGCGGCCAGATTCCAAACAATCTTGCGATGAAACTGCACAGGCAGAATGTAAGAATACTCGGAACGTCGCCGTTGAACATAGACAGGGCGGAGGACAGGCATAAATTTTCAGGCATGCTGGATTCTCTTATGGTAGACCAGCCGGCATGGACAGAGGCAAAATCAATTGATGAAGCCGACAAATTTGCATCAAAAGTAGGTTATCCTGTTTTGATAAGGCCTTCTTATGTCCTGAGCGGTGCTGCAATGAGCGTTGCGGCAGACAAGAAAGAGCTTGACCAGTACCTGCAGAAAGCGGTTGAAGTTTCCAAGGAGCACCCTGTCGTGATAAGCAAATTCATCACAAATGCAAAAGAAATTGAGATTGATGCTGTTGCGAGCAAGGGAGAGACAATGATTTATGCAATTTCCGAGCACATAGAAAATGCAGGAGTTCATTCAGGAGACGCGACAATGGCATTGCCGCCCCAGTTCACTTACATGGAAACGATAAAGAAAATAAAAGACATCACAAAAAAAATTGCCAAATCGCTCGATATAACCGGCCCGTTCAATATTCAGTTCATTGCCAAAGAAAATCAAATCAAAGTCATAGAATGCAATCTTCGCGCATCAAGAAGCTTTCCTTTTGTGTCAAAAGTCACAAAATATAATTTCATCGACCTTGCGACAAAAGCTATGCTTGGAATAAGCATTAAAGGAAATTACAATACGCTAAATTTGGATTATGTCGGAGTGAAAGCTCCGCAGTTTTCGTTTTCAAGATTGCATGGCGCAGACCCGGTTTTAAGTGTTGAGATGGCATCAACCGGGGAAGTTGCATGCCTTGGAAATGATTTGAATGAGGCGTTTTTAAAATCACTGTTATCTGTAGGATTTGTGCTTCCGAAGAAAAGCATTTTATTGTCCACCGGACCTATAAAAAACAAGGCTTATCTTCTTGAAAGCATAAAAAAACTTCATGAAATGGATTTTGAGTTTTATGCAACTGAAGGCACTGCAAAATTCCTGGAGGAAAACGGAATTCCTTCAAAAACGCTGCACTGGCCTCTCGAGGAAAAAGAGCCGAATGCGCTGACATATTTAAAAGAAAGAAAAATTGATTTGGTAATCAATATTCCAAAAAGCTATGAAGAGGAAGAAATAACAAATGATTATCTTATAAGGAGAAAGGCTGTTGATTTCAATATTCCGCTTCTGACAAACGCGCAGGTTGCAAAATTATTTGTTGAATCCATTTCCAAGAAAAAGATGGAAGATTTGGAGATTAAGAGCTGGGATGAGTATTAGGCATTAAAATTTGTAGTTTAATTATGGTAGTGGAATTTAGGTTTCCTCTTTTAACCACTGTTCAATACACCCACACATTTAAATATAAACTGCTGATTGCATAGCATAAGTGGTTGACGTTGATATCTCATAAGAAATATATGGAGCTCACAATAAAGCTTGCCGAAAAAGGCAAGGGCCTCACAAGCCCAAACCCGATGGTGGGCTGCATAATTGTTAAGCGCGGCAGGATTGTGGGCAAAGGATGCCATAAAAAAGCAGGCACAGAGCACGCTGAAGTTCTCGCAATAAGGGATGCTGGCAAGAAATCTGTCAATTCTACGATGTATATCAATTTGGAGCCGTGCTCTCACTGGGGAAGAACTCCGCCATGCACTGAGAAAATTGTTGAAGCCGGTGTAAGAGAGGTCATCATCGGAATGAGGGATCCAAATCCGCTCGTTGAGGGTTATCATGAATTAAAATTCAGGGGATTAAAGACAAAAATCGGAATTCTTGAAAAAGAGGCAAAAAAGCTGAATGAAGTTTTTGTCAAATACATTAAAACAAAAAGGCCTTTTGTTATTCTTAAAGTTGCCATGACTGCCGATGGGAAGATTGCAACAAAAACAGGAGACTCGAAATACATAACCGGCAAGGAAGCAAGAGCTTATGTTCATCAGTTAAGGGCCGAAGTTGATGCAGTGATGGTGGGGCTGAATACAGTTGTAAGGGACAATCCTGAGCTGACTCCGAGATTGTTTGAGGGAAAAGACCCCATGAAAATAGTTGTTGACAGCAAATTAAAAATTCCAAAAAACTGCAATTTAATGAAAAATCCGCAGAAGCTGATTGTTGCAACAACATCTCACGCTTCGAAAAAGAATATTGAAAAATTACAGCAGAAAGGAGTTACTGTTCTCGTTGCCAAGATCAACAAAGGAATGGTTGACCTGGATGATTTGATGAAACAGCTTGGAAAGGCGGAAATCACAAGCGTCATGGTTGAAGGCGGGGCGGAACTGAACAGCTCCGCAATAAAATCTGGGATTGCGGACAAAATTTTAATATTTACTGCTCCAAAAATAATAGGAAATAACGGACTAGGGGGAATCGGAAATCTTGGAATCAGCAAGATTGACAAAGCGATTAATCTGAAAGATCCCGAATTCAGGAAAATTGGAAAAGACATGCTGATTGAAGCTTATCTTTAAATTTATTTTATATCTTTTTTATTTTGATAATGATGCACAGATAGATTAATAAAATCAAAGATATTAAAATAGGCTATAATGGTGAATAGGTTTAATAAAAATTAATGTTAAGGGAGGGAATTTTATTGCTGCACTAACTGAAAATTATTTGCCCTCCACCCACCCCAAACTGTTTAGCAAAATTGTGCTCGATAAAAAGAATACAGAGCTAAGGTGTGGGAACCATCTGAAACAAATCAAGAGCAAGAAGCAATGTTCCCCTTATGAAAAATTAACAAAAGCAATCAAATTTAGACATTAAATTCAATAAAATGAAATCTTCCAATCTAAGAGATGCAATCGACGATTTCAAAAAAGGAAAATTTGTGATTGTTGTAGACGAGAAGCGCCGTGAAAATGAAGGCGACTTAGTTCTTGCTGCAGAAAAAGTTACCCCGGAAAAGATAAATTTCATGATCAAGCATGCAAGAGGGCTTGTTTGCGTTCCGATGATGGGAAACAGATTGGATGAATTAAAACTTCCTCCGATGACTAATGTTAATACCGAGCTTCATGAATGCAAATTCACTGTTTCTGTCGATTGCAAAAAAGGAACGACAACCGGAATTTCCGCTTTTGACAGGGCTAAAACAATAAAAGCACTGATTGACAAGAAAACAAAGCCGGACGATTTGGCAAAGCCAGGGCATATTTTCCCATTGAGATGTGATGAAGGCGGGCTTAAGAAAAGAATGGGGCACACTGAAGCATCAATTGAATTGTGCAAGCTTGCAAATGTTTATCCTGCTGCAGTCATCTGCGAGATAATAAATGAACAAGGAAAGATGGCATCGCTTAAGGAATTAACTTTATTTTCAGAGAAATGGAAAATTAAAATTATTTTAGTAGATGATTTATTGAGGTATATCTAGTTCTACCTGAACATTAATCACTTTAAAGGGGCGATAAGTTTAAAAAGCAGAGCGCACTTTTCAACCAAATTACCTAGGTACAAAATGGCAAACGAAACACCAATTTATGTAACATCAGAAAAACCGGTGGAGGCTATGAAAGCTGCAAGCATGCTGTATACCGAGCTTAAAGGTCATCTTCGTGTAACAGATCTCCCTTCTTTGCCCTATGACGGGGTTAGTGGAGAGTATCTGATTCAAGATCGTGCTTTTATCGGCGGTTCAGATGATATCTTATTTAAATTAAAGGTTGCAGGAAGCAATGTTTCTGAAGCGCCTTTGACCGGAAGATTTTTTGCAGATAGGTTTGAGGTTATCCCGGTTGAAATAAGGAATCAGGAAGCCCAAAGAATTGCCAGGGAAGTTACTTCGGCTCTAGGCGGGAAATGATTGGCTGAAAGGGATTCAACCAAAACCTTTAAATCCTTAAATTTTAAATTCTTTTATTATGGATGAATTCAGGGAGGATATTTTAAAATTTCTAAAGAAAGAAACTAAATTGGAGAATATTCCCTTAGAAGTTCCTCCAAACCCCGATATGGGGGATTATGCGTTTCCATGTTTTGTTTTATCAAAGGAATTAAAAAAGAG
Source organism: Nanobdellota archaeon (assembly GCA_038046185.1). Taxonomy (GTDB): domain Archaea; phylum Nanobdellota; class Nanobdellia; order Woesearchaeales; family GW2011-AR4. The sequence goes on along the minus strand of JBBSWR010000164.1, from coordinate 2,248 downwards.
CCCTATGGATATTGCAAAGGAATTAAGCCAGAAATTCAAGCCAACGAAATTATTGGCCGAGGCAAGGCAGACCGGGCCATATCTTAATTTTTTTGTCAATAAAAATAAAATAGCCGTCGATACAATAAAAGAAGTCCTGAAGCAAAAAGACAAATTTGGCTCGTCCGGAATCGGAAAGAAGAAAAGAATCCTTTTGGAGCATACGAGCATTAATCCAAATGCCTCCCCTCACGTTGGAAGGGCAAGAAACGCGTTAATAGGCGACTCAATTGCGAGAATTTTAAGGTTTCAGAGCTACAAAGTTGAAGTTCATTATTTTGTGAATGATGTTGGAAAGCAGGTTGCAATGCTAGTGCTTGGTGCAGAAGGGAAGAAAAATGTTGCATTCAATGACTTATTAAATATTTATATTGAAATAAACAGGAAAATTGAAGAAAATCCTGAGCTGGAGAAAGAAGTCCTGGAATTGTTAAACAAGCTTGAAAAAGGCGACAAGGAAATAAGGAGGAAATTTGAAAATGTGGTAAAAATCTGCATTGATGGCCAGGTAAAAATATTTGCAGAGCTCGATATCAAATATAACAAATTTGACTACGAATCAAAATATTTGTGGAGCAGGGAAACTGAAAAAACGTTGAGGAGGCTGGAAAAAACAGGCAAATTGTTTGTCGACGGTTTTGGAAGGTGGGTTCTTGACCAGAAAGGGTACAGCTTGGGAATGAAAGTTCCTGTGTTCGTAATGACCAGAGCCGACAAAACATCGCTTTACCCTCTGAGGGACATAACCTACAACATCGAGAAAATAAAGAAAGGGGAGAATATTGTTGTCCTGGGTGAAGATCAAAAATTGTATCAGGAGCAAATTGCTGCGGTACTAAAAGAATTGGAATTAAAGACGCCGAGAGTTATCCACTATTCTTTTGTTCTTTTGCAGGAAGGCAAGATGTCCACGAGAAAAGGCAATCTAGTTTTGCTTGAAGACTTTATGAAAGAAGCCTTGTCAAAAGCGAGAGAAGGGCTGAAAGCAAGATATGGTGACATCGATGAAGAATCGGCAAAAATCATTGCTTACGGCGCTGTGAAATACGGAATTTTGAAAGTCAGCCCGGAAAAAAATGTGACATTTGAATGGGAGCACGCGCTTTCATTTGAAGGCGAGACGGCGCCTTACATCCAATATGCTTATGCAAGGGCAAGCAGCATCCTGAAAAAAGACAAAGTAAATCCAAAAGCGGACTTAAGCTTGTTGAAGGAAAAAGAAGAAGACGAATTAATCAAGGCACTGTCAAATTTTCCCGAAATAATTTCAAAAGCAACAGAAGAGTTGAGGCCGCACTTAATTGCTAATTATGTTTATTCCCTTGCACAGCAATTTAATGAATATTACCATAAGCACAACATTTTGAAAGCTGATGAAAAAGTCAAGGATGCAAGATTATTATTGATTTCTGCGGTGAGGCAGGTTCTGAAGAATGGGTTGAGTTTATTGGGAATTGATGTGCTTGAGAAGATGTAATGCTTGACAGGATTTTTACAGCACTTCTTAAAAAATAAGAAACATTTATATTGATGCAATCCATAAATGCTGTATTAAACATAACCAAATTTATCTTTAAAATGGAAATTACAACTCAAATTTTAATAATACTTGGCCTGATTATCCTGTCAGCTTTCTTCTCGGCATCGGAGTCGGCTCTCCTGTCTCTGAGCAGGTTTAAAGTGCGCTACATGATTGAGAAGAAAAAATTCGGCGCCGGTTACGTAAAAAAACTAAAGGATGACCCTGAAAGGCTTTTATCAACAATCCTTATCGGCAATAATCTTGTTAATATTGCGGCGTCTGCAATCGGCACATCGCTTGCGCTTCAGATATTCAAAAACAATGCAATCGCCATTGCAACAGGCATAATGACATTTTTAATTCTCGTCTTCGGGGAAATAACTCCAAAGTCCCTTGCAACGAGAAATAATGAAAGGTTCTCCCTTTTTGCGGCAAGAATAGTATGGTGGATGAGTGTGGGGATTTATCCCGTAATAAAACTTCTGAATTATTTTCTCAGGGCAATGAATAAGCTGGTGGGAACAAAAAGAATTGCCATAATCACAAAAGAAGAGCTGAAAAGCATAGTCAAAATGAGCGAGGAGGAAGGCTCGATAAAAGACGTGGAAAAAAAGATGATTCACCGCATTTTCGATTTTGACAACACAACTGTAAGCGATGTCATGACGCGCAAGAAAAATGTTGTTT
>JBBSWR010000163.1:0-1214 GCA_038046185.1 Nanobdellota archaeon | reverse complement strand
CAACAAAACTTTTCGAAAAAATAAAGACAATAGGCTTTTTTGAGAGATTATTCTCATGGAAAAATATTATAGGTCTATCTATGGATTCATATAATGAATTTAAAAGTGTAGATAAAGAACTCGAAAGTTGGAATGATAAATATGTTAAACTTAATACTGAAGCGCAAACGCTCAAGAACGACTTAAAGCATGCTGAAGATTCCAAAAATAAATTACAAAATGAAGTTGACAAGTTGAAAGAAGAAATTAAACATAACAATAGCGAAATACAGAAAAAGGAAAAAGAATTAGGAAAGTTGAAGGAGTCTGAAGATAAAAATAAAGAAAGGATTTCAGCTCTGGAAAAGGATTTGGAGTTACTCAAAGCTAAAAGAGACGATCTTATAGAAAAGAATACTACGAACGAGAAAAAATTAACAGGCTTTGAAAAGCTTGAGAAGAAAAAGCAAGATGAGTATGAGCACAAAGTTACTGAATTAAATTCACTAAAAAAACAACTGGACGATGATAGAATTAGATTACAGCAAGAGAGACAAAACGAAATTAAAGATAAACTGGAAAAGATGAAGCTTATTTGGAAGGTGCATGAGATAAGTGTTGAAGAGGATATTAAGTTGATATGCAATAAGTATCAAATAGAGTATGTAGAAAAAGAAAAAGTTCCATTCAAAGGTAAACCCGATAATACTATCAAGATTTGTGGACAATACATTATTTTTGATGCAAAGAGCCCGGCTTCTGAGGACATTGAAAATTTTTCCGATTACGTAAAAAATCAAGCAGAGGCTGTTAAGAAATATGTAAAGGAGAAAGATGTTAAAAAAGATATATTTTTGGTAATTCCATCAAATACACTAGAAGTCATAAAAAAATTTTATTACAATATGGCTGACTATAATGTTTATGTAGTTTCCTTAGATAGCTTAGTACCAGTAATTTTGTCTCTCCAAAAAATTGAGGATTACGAATTTGCAGAAAAATTAAGTCCCGAGGATAGAGAGAATATATGCAGAGTTTTGGCAAAATTTGCCCATACTACAAAAAGAAGAATCCAAGTAGACACATTTTTCTCTAATGAGTTTATTAATATTTTAACAAAGTGCGACTCTTTGCCTAAAGATATTCTGGAAAGATTAATAGAATTTGAAAAATCCGATAAGTTAAACCTTCCTACAGAGCAAAGAGGAAAAAAATTGATTTTAAGTAAAGATTTA
>JBBSWR010000162.1:0-7167 GCA_038046185.1 Nanobdellota archaeon | reverse complement strand
ATCCCTTCCCCCGCATTTTTTCTTTTCACAAACTTTTAAAAATGAGCCTAATTATCAAATTCCAGCGCCTCTGTAGCATAGCAGCCATTGCGTTGCCTTGGTATTTCAAACAAACAGGCAAAGGTCGGGAGTGCAAATCTCCCCAGAGGCTTATTTTCTATCCGTGCAATAGTAGATTGCACATTTTTTGATAAAACTTTTTCGCAAAAAGTTTTCCGTACTCAACTGACGGAACCAGAGCAAATCATAGATTTGCTGGGCTTTGAAAATCATTGATTTTCAAAACAGTTGGTGTATATCTCCCCAGAGGCTTGTTATTTTTTCTCGATTAGAAAACTTTTTATATAACCAACTTAATAAAGCAGCCAATGGCGAGAGTTAGCAAGATAATGTTGACCGATGTGCCGACATTAAAAAAAGAGAACAGGATAGAAGACGCCGCGAGGCTCTTGACAAAGACGGAAAACGGCTGCCTGGTTATAGTAGAGAATGATGTGCCGATTGGAATTCTTACAGAGCTGGACATTGTCAGGCATATAAAATCAGCAAAGGGAAGCCTAAAGCAGCCGATTAGCAGCATAATGTCATCGCCGATAACTTTCATGACCCCCCATACAAAACTTGACGAGGCGCTCAAGATGATTGACACAAAGAGGTTTCGCAAGTATCCCGTAATTGAGAACAACAGGCTTGTGGGGCTTGCAACAAAAAACGACGTTGTGCTTGCAATCAGCGACAATATGAAGTTTCACAGGGCAATACAGAACATAGTGCTGATTCTTTTCGTGCTTTTCGAGCTCTTTGTTTTTATTCTTTACGAGCCGCTGAAGCAGTATCTTGGAGGATAGCATGATAAGGGCAAAAAATATGATGACTAAGGAAGTGATTGCAATATCACAGAATTCAAGCATAATGGAAGCAGCCAACTTGTTGCTGTCAAAAGCAGTGAGTAATCTGATTGTAGTGGAAAAATCAGCGCCGATAGCAGTAATCAGCGAGAGGGATGTAATCACCGGAATTTTACTGAAAAAATCAAAAATCAAAGATGTGATGAGCAAGAATTTCAAGGTCATAAATCCAAATACCTCGTTCAACGAAATTAGCCGGCTTTTGAGGCAAAAGCAGATTACCAGATTTCCAGTTGTCCAGGATAACAGCCTGATAGGGATTATAACGGAGAGTGACATTGTCGAAGCGACGAGGGACTTCACAAGATTTCACCAGGTCGTTCAGGATGTCATTCTGACAGTTTTTGGAATAGCAACAGCATTCTTTCTCTTTTACTTCAGTCCTCTGAGGGTATGGATTTTTGGATAGTTTTTGATTAGAAAAATATAAATACAGCGCGCCTTGAACAGAAGTTTAGGGGCCTGTGGTCTAGCGGTATGACGTCACCTCGACAAACGGCAAAGTCCGTTTACACCTTGCGGGACATAAAGTCCCGAGTATCGAAACGGTGAAGGCCACCAGTTCGAATCTGGTCAGGCCCATTATTATCCTTAATCATAAAAAAAGACGGTGAGAATTATCAAGCCAAAACTTTATCCCAGGCTATTCTTTTTGGGCTTGCTTATTGCAATCCTGCTCCTTGGATTTTACATAACCAAGCCATTTCTATCAGCGCTGCTTGCAGGAGCGATAATTGCCTATCTTTGCTATCCTTTTTATTGCAAATCACTCAATTATATCAAAAACAAAAATGCAGCTGCATTTGTAGTTTCAATCATCATAGTCCTTCTTTTTACAGTGCCTTTCATTATAATACTCGGCTTAGTGTCGCAGGAGGCTTATTACACATATACAACCCTTAATCAGCATAACCTGGGAACAAATTTCATGAAGATAGTTTGCAAAAATGAAGATTGGCTGTCGTGCAGAAGCATGCGCTCTGCCATCAGCCTTCTTCCGGAAGGGAATATTGATTACTACCTGCAGGTTTCAATAGAAAAAATAACAAAATTCATTGTCGAAAATTTTTCCGCATTCCTTGTTTCGCTTCCTTCAATAATGCTCAATTTCTTTATCATGATTTTTGTTGTTTACTATTTGCTTAAAGACGGCGACCAAATATCAAAACGAATAAAAAATCTGCTTCCATTAAAAGAATCACACAAGCAAAAAGTTTTGGCAAGATTTCACGATTTGACATTCGGCTCATTTTACGGGAGCATTCTTATGGCAGTTTTGCAGGGCGTTTTGGGGGGCATAGGATTTCTTGTGCTCGGAGTGCCGTCAGCGTTATTGTGGGGTTTCGTAATGATTTTTTTTGCGTTGGTTCCGTATTTTGGAACTGCGATTGTCTGGCTTCCGGCTGCGCTCAACCTGATATTTCAGGGATACCTGCAAAATGATACTTCTATCACGGTGCGCGGGGTTGTGCTGATAATTTATGGGCTTCTTGTGGTAAGCACTATAGACAATTTTTTGAAGCCGAAATTAATTGGCTCAAAAACAAAAGTTCACCCAATAGTTGTTTTGCTCGGGGTTTTAGGCGGCCTGAAATTATTTGGATTCATCGGCATTATCTTAGGCCCGGTCATGCTCGCATTGCTTATGACCTTTGTTGAAATTTACGAAACGGAAAAAGGCGAAATGGAAAAATATTTTTAATGATTTAGCCAGTCCTTTATCTAAAATTTTAAATACTAATAACAAAGTAATTCAGTAAAATGAAGCTCAAAATAAAAGATGTTGATATTTCCAGCGGCGGCCCGCTGATTGCAGTCATGAACAAGCAGGACGCTGCGCTGCTCGACCTGCACGTGATGGACAGGATTAAGATAAAAAAAGGAAAAAAAATTGAGACGGTTGTCCTTGACATCGCGGAAAGCGATAAAATCATTCCAGAAGGAAAAATCGGAGTGTTTGAAGAGGTGGTTCATTCCCTAAAATTAAAAAATAATGATGAAGTCGCGATAATCCCCGCGAGAAAGCCGCTGTCTCTGGATTCTATCAAGAAAAAGCTCGACGGGCAGGAATTGTCAAAAAAAGAAATTGACCAGATTGTCTGGGACATTGTCCACAACAAGCTGAGCGCAGTTGAGCTGACTTATTTTGTTGCAGCGTGCTACATGCACGTCATGAGCAGCAGGGAAACCATACTGCTCACCAAGGCAATGGTTGAGCATGGGGACACGCTTAAGATTGACAGATATCCTATCATAGACAAGCACTGCATCGGAGGAATTCCGGGCAACAGGACTACTCCAATCGTTGTCCCTATAATTGCTGCCGCAGGATACACGATGCCAAAAACAAGTTCTCGCTCCATCACAAGCCCCGCCGGAACAGCGGACACAATGGAAGTTCTTGCGAACGTAACCTTTCCGATAAAAAAAATGAAAGAAATAGTTTTGAAAACAAATGCGTGCATCGTGTGGGGCGGCTCTTTAAATTTAGCGCCTGCGGACGACAAGATAATAGCCGTTGAAAGGCCTTTGGAAATTGACGCGGAATCACAATTGCTCGCGTCCATCATGGCAAAAAAGCATTCTGTTTCCAGCACTCACATTTTAATTGACATTCCAAGCGGCAAAGATACAAAAGTCAAAAGCAGATCTGCAGCGCTTAAGCTAAAAAAAGAATTTAAAACTATCGGGAGAAAATTGAAAAAGCACGTCCTGGTAATAATTACAGACGGCAGCCAGCCGATTGGAAATGGAATCGGGCCTGCGCTTGAAGCCCGCGATATTTTATGGATTTTGAAAAGGGATCCCCGCAAGCCTATTGACCTGGAAAAAAAGTGCCTGATGATGTGCGCAAATATTTTTTCGATGCTGCGCATAAAAAATGGCTACAAAAAATCGCTTGAACTTTTGAATTCCGGAAAGGCATACAGGAAGATGATTGAGATAATCAAAGCCCAGAACGGAAAAGAAACTGCAGCCGAAGACATCCCGATTGGAAAGAACACATATGATTTGCTTTCGGCAAAATCAGGCAGAGTCAGGGAAATTGATAATCTTACAATATCTAGAATTGCAAGAATTGCCGGCGCTCCGCATGACAAGGGAGCCGGAATGTACTTGTACAGGCATGTCAGCGACAAAGTAAAAAGGGGAGATAAATTATTTACAATTTATTCTGAAAGCCGGCACAAATTTAAGTTCGCAGTTGAGTTTGCAAAAGTGAATAATGGGTTTGTGGTAAAATAGAATTTATAACATTAGATATTTAAGGGAGTTTTGCATTACAAAACTTTACAGCTGCTGAAACTCGCCTTATTATTCTTAATTTACATATGAATAAATATCAGAAAGCTTTATAAATCCTCTAACTTTCCCAAATAAGCTAAAAAATAGTTGTAAAACTATATTTTAATTAATAATCAAAACTTGGAGGGTATTTTAAAATGGCTAAAGGAAAACCACACATGAATATTGTTTTTATCGGTCACGTTGACCACGGTAAATCAACAACAGTCGGAAGATTATTGTACGACACAGGAAACATCGACGAGCAGGCAATGAGGAAGCTCAAGGACACTGCAAAAGAATTGGGAAAAGTCGGCTTCGAATTCGCATTCGTCATGGACAATTTGAAGGAAGAAAGAGAGCGTGGAGTCACAATCGATCTTTCACATAAAAGATTCGAGTCAGCAAAATACTACTTTACAATTATCGACGCCCCTGGGCACAAGGATTTCATCAAGAACATGATTACGGGCGCAGCACAGGCTGATGCCGGAATTCTCGTTGTTTCTGCAAACCCGGGCGATGGCGTTCAGGCGCAGACTAAGGAACATATTTTCTTGTCAAGAACTCTTGGAGTCAATCAGCTGATTGTTTATGTCAACAAAATGGACATGGCAAAGTATGATGAAAAGAGATTCAACGAAGTCAAGGAAGAAGTTACAAAGCAATTAAAAATGGTCGGCTACAAAGTTGAAGACGTTCCATTCCTTGCAGGAGCTTCATTCCCAGGGGACAACGTAGCAAAGAGATCTGACAAGATGCCTTGGTACAAAGGGCACACTTTACTTGAAGCACTTGACCAATTGAAAGAGCCTCAGAAGCCAACACAGTTGCCGCTTAGACTTCCAATTCAGGATGTATATAACATCACAGGAATCGGAGTTGTTCCGGTCGGTAAAGTTGTGACTGGCGTTATGAAAGTCAACGACAAAGTTATTGTTGTTCCGGCCAGAGAAGGAAAGGGAATCGTGGGAGAAGTCAAGACAATAGAAATGCACCACGAGCAGCTTACAGAAGCTGAGCCCGGAGACAACATCGGATTCAACGTCAGGGGCATTGAAAAGAAAGACATTGCAAGAGGCGATGTTCTTGGACACGTAACCCACCCGCCGAGTGTTGCAGTTGAATTCACAGCACAGATGATTGTTTTAAACCACCCAACTGTTATAACTGTCGGATACACACCAGTATTCCACGTTCATACAGCACAGGTCGCATGCCAAATCACAGAGATTGTGAAAAAACTTGACCCTGCAACAGGCGAAACGAAAGAAGAAAAGCCTGACTTCATCAAGAATGGAGACGCAGCAATCGTTAAAATCAAGCCAATCCAGCCTTTGTGCATTGAAAAGCAGTCTGAGATACCTCAGATGGCAAGATTTGCTGTCAGAGATTCAGGTGTCACAGTTGCGGCAGGAATGTGCATTGACTTAGTGAAGAAGTGATTTTATTTTTTTGATTCCTCCTCGATTGAGGGTCATGATAAACTGACAATTATCATGAAGCACTAAGTTGCTGATAATCAACATCTGGAAATAAAATGCAAAAAGCAAGAATAAAATTAGCAAGCATTGATATCAATAAGATTAATGATGTATGCAGCTACATTAAAGATATAGCTGACAAAACCGGTGTTGATATGCGCGGGCCGATTCCTTTACCGACAAAAAGGTTAAAGGTTACGACAAGAAAATCCCCAGATGGCGAGGGAACAGCAACTTGGGAAAGATACGAGATGAGAGTTCACAAGAGATTAATTGACTTAGGCCTTGATGAGCGGGCTTTAAGATTGGTGATGAGAGTTCCAATTCCTGAAGGCTTAAACATTGAGATTGAGATGATTGAGTAATTTTTTATTCATTAAAAATTGGTGATTTCTTAATTAAATTGTCGGAGGAAAAGTAATATGATCAGGAGCATAGATGTTAGTGTAGAACCGAATGTAGGTCAGGACGAATTAGAGTTAACGCCTAAGGAGATTGAATTACTCAGAACTGCAATAAGGGTTAATTGGGGAGTGTTAAAAATACCTCCAAATGATGCAAAAAGATTATTAGACGGGAAATATGTAACGCCTAATAAGTATGAAGATGCGCGTGGCCAGACAGTTCCAGGATGCAAAGCATACCAGGCTACAGGAGAGGCAATAAGATTAATTTATTCAATAGATACTCCAAAAATTGGGCCAGATGATCCAAGATTAAGCCAATAAAAATTTATTCTTAAAATTTTAATCACTGACTTGCAGATTATTTATCACGCTTAAAGACTTCAGCAAATCATCTTTCTTGACCATAATTAATAACTCAGGGGCGCAGCTCATTATTTCAACAATATTGACACCTTCTGAATTTAAGCTAGATGCAACCAAAGCAACAATTCCCTTGATATCCTGCGCTTCCTGCGTGAACTGTAGGTTTATTTCAACCAATTTTTTATCAACTGATATTACATCATTCTTGTTGAAGATGTGGCAGAACTTTTCCATGTTTTTGTCATCAATAATTATTGTTATACTCTGCTCTGCCTGGATTACCCTTATTATTTCTCCTTTTTCTATATCCACAATAGAGTTTAATTTGCTTATTGACTCAACGCTTCTTTTGTTTTTGCTGACTCTCAAGTCAGCTATGTCGCTTCTTGTCTTTACCGCGATTTTCATGAACAATTTTCTTAAGTTCTTGTCGGTCTCATCTTTTTCTGTTTTTTTGTATCTTCTTATGGCGCTTATCACGGCGTCCATGTTTTTGTCTTTCAAATCAAGCTTTGCTATCAAGTGTCTTGCTAAAGCTCTCAAACTGATTATATTCCTTAAAAGGCACCTTCTTATAACAAAATCGCTGTCCAAGTGCGTTTTTATTTTATCTGCTATATTATTCTGTGTCATAAAATACTTAAATGTGTCTTTATTTATAAATTTAATGGTTTTGTGCCACAATCTTTAAGTACATGTGCTTGTTCTTTTTGTTTATGA
>JBBSWR010000161.1:0-3540 GCA_038046185.1 Nanobdellota archaeon | reverse complement strand
GAACTCGTCAAGCTTGAAGGGGCTTAAAGCCCCAATGTTTCCTTGTTTGTTTAATTTTCTCATTTTTTATTAGGTCCTAAGTACAAATCAAATCCAGTTTTCCTTCTTCAACCGCTTTCTTTATTTCCATCGCGATTCTCTCGCCGTAGCTGATTGAGAATCCATACAAATAACCGGAATAGGGCGTGAATAAAGTTCCTGGGCTGCCAGGGATGCGCATGCTGACATCAAAAATTACAATATCTTCTTTTCCTTCTTCAGCAATCACTGCGCCCTGCAGTGCAAAAGGCCCGATGATTCCAACAGGATGCTCTTTCTTGCATGCAGCAACAAATTTTTCCCCCAAATCAAATATTTTTTCCAATAATGATTCTTTTACTGTAACTGTAAAATGCCCGGTTTCAACATATTTTGGCTTTATGTGTTTTAAAACTTCAATTTGCTCGGTTGCCGGCAGCCTTAAAATGCCGTCCAAATTTGTCTGCCTTCTTGAATCTGTGCCCATCAATTCCAGCTGGTCATTCAACGGGCTGTAAAAGAAATTAAAATTAACCTGTGCGCCGATTGCATATTCTTCAATTACTGCTTTGCCTAAATCTTTTTTTGTGATTACTTTTTTATTCAACAAATCATTTGATTTTTCTTTGTAATCTTTATAGTTTGAGCACAAGAAAAATGCCCTTTCATAGCCCCTTTTTGCTTCTGCAACTTTCACAATTACCAGTCTGTCAATTTTTTTAGAATCTTTGAAAATTTTTGGAATCCTTATTCCTGCTTTTTCCATGAGATAATACTGGTTCTTCGGAACATCGCGCTCTTCCAGCTTAACCATGTCCCTTGTCCCGTAAATTGGGACCAAGAATTTGTTTTCTATGTCCTTGAAATCGCAGTAAACCCAGAAATACCTGTTGTGGATGAAAATTGTGTTTCTTCTCCTTAATTCCTCCTGAACTTCTTTTTTTGTTATGTCAGAAAACTTGTTAACTATTATAACATCATCAACAAAACCTATCCCTTCTCTTCTTTTGAAATATTTTGTGTAAACTTTTTCCCGCCCTTTCTGCGCTACAACCAAAGTCTTGAATCCGTGAGAATGAGCGCCTCTGCAGACATCCAAGGCAGAATGGCCTCCGAGCACACCAATGGTTATGTTTTTCTTGTCGTAAGTTTCCAGCAGTTTTGAAATTTGGTTTTGGGAAATCATTTTTTAACACAAAATTTTCTTTAATTGATTTGTCTTTATTGCATTCTTAATTTCAAGCGCGATTCTTCTTCCTGTTGACATCGGCACGTCATATTTCAGCCATGTGTATGGGCTGCCCTGGATGAAAGGGTTTGTGCCTGCAACAATTCTTGCTGAAATTTCAAAAACATAAATTTCCTCTTCGGGTGTTAAAATTGTTTCCAAACAGAACGGGCCGAATAATCCCGGCGGGGCTAATTTCTGCGATTTCTTAACAACATCTTCGCCCATCTTGATTAATCTCGGCAAAAATGATTCCCGGACAACAACCGGAATGTTTCCGACTATGACATAGCTTGGGTCTATCTTTGGCAAAACAATCTGGTCTCTTGCTGAGATTCTTCCAAGCGAATCAACGTTGCTTTCGTACCTGATGTCCATTCCCATAATTTCTATTTCATTTGTCAGCGAGGAATAAAAATAATGTATAAACAATGGAACTCCTATGATATATTCCTGGATTACATACTTTCTTGATTTGTGTGGCTTGATTTTTTTGTTGAAATCCTTTTCATCTTTCGCCAGGAAATATCCTTTCCCTCCTTCTGCCCCCATGAATTTGACAATTACAAGCCGGTCAATATCTTTCGGGCTCTTGAACAGGATTGGAACTTTTAAGCCTGAATTGACAAGCCATTGCCTTTCCAGATGCCTGTCAGATTCCCACTTAAGAATTCTTTTGTTTCCGAAATAGTTTACCTTCAGCTTTTCGACTTCCTCAAAGCCCATGTAAGTGACAAAGGAGCCGTGCGGAATGACAATTGCGTTTTTCTTAATCAATTGCTTCTGTATTTTTGGGAAGTCTCTGTAGGAATCAACGGTGATTATTTCATCAGCGGAATTAAACATTTTGTAAGGCCTTTCGGAACCTTTCTTGCAGATAGCGATTGTTTTGAAGCCTTCATCGTGAGCTCCTTTAAACACCTGCAGTGCAGAATGAGAACCTATTGTTGCTATAGTATATTTTGGTTGTGCCATATTTGAGTAAAAACGATGTTATTTAAATATTTTACTACCAGCACTCTAAACAATAGGGTTATTTGCAATATGGAATATAAATGTTAGGGAACCCTTTTAATTCTCGAAAGTTCGTGCCGCAATTCTTCGAGATTTTTGTCAATTTCTTTGATTTGGGCATTATTTTCAGCAATTTCCAGCGCAGTTCCGGCAAGCAGCATTATATTCACATTAGTTGCACGGTCTTTGCCAATCCTTGCTGCCTCCATGGCTTTATTTTTTTCAGTTTCGATGCCTTCCCTAGGCATATTAAGAAAACCCGAGCATAATTTCTCAATCTGCCTATAATCTTTTGGTGAAATCTCCTCCGTAGTTGTCAAATTAGCGATGTGCCTTATCAGGTCATGATATTGCGCATCAAACTTTTTCTTCAGAGCCATATTTGCAGCCTGCAAGCGATTTTTCCTTTCCTGAAACTGGGATAAACTTTTCCCCAAAGAAAGCTCACTGGGTTTGCCGGACACAACATCTCCAATTCTGTTAAAAATCCAACTGATTATAGCCATAGCTAATTTGTTGCAAGGCTGCTATTTAAATTTGACTATTTCAATGAGATTAGTTATGGATTTTTCAAAACCTATCGAAAATTGCTTGAAAATTTTTGATTTTTGGGCAATTTTCGGGAGGTCTCGGAAAATTTTTGTTTTCCGCAACCTTTAAATAAAAATACCATTTCCCTTGGCTTATGGCAAAGCAAGCTTCAGGCCCGTCGAACATCGCAGTAATAGGCATGGAATGGGGGGATGAAGGCAAAGGCAAAATAATTGATTTCTTGGCTGAAAAAGCGGATGTTGTTGCGAGATTCAACGGCGGCAATAATGCGGGCCACACTATTGAGGTTGGAGACAACAAATTAGTTGTCCACATAGTCCCTTCCGGGGTCATGTATAAAAATAAGTTAAAAGTAATTGGAAACGGATTGGTTGTTGACCCAAAGGTTCTTGTTCATGAAATAAATAATCTTGGAAAAAGCAAGATACAAATAGCCCCGGAAAATTTGGTTGTGAGCGAGAATGCGCACGTCATTTTGCCGCATCATATCGAGGAAGACAAAAGGATGGGCGGGAAGATTGGGACGACAGCCCGCGGAATTGGGCCTGCGTACACCGAAAAAGCCGCAAGGACCGGCCTGAAAATGTATGAGTTTGTTGATGACACTCTTTTCAAAAAAAGGTTTGGTGATGAGGAGTTTTACCAGCAGTACAAGGAATATGCCGATTTTCTGAAGCCTTATGTAAAGGACACAGCATCTTTAATGAATGATTCTTTAAATAAAAACA
>JBBSWR010000160.1:0-6048 GCA_038046185.1 Nanobdellota archaeon | reverse complement strand
ATCACCAAAAGTTTATTGGAATTTAATACCCTCTTTTTAAACTTTTGCAAGAATTCATTTGTACAGCTTCTTTATTCTCCCTGTGCCGTTAATTTTTTTTATATAATCTGCAATTTCATTCGGCACCAATCTCTGCCAATCTTTATTATTAACCGCCATCTTTCTTATTATTGTGCTGCTTATTCCTTTGATTAATTTAATTTTATTGGCACTTATTTTGTGCTTTTTAAAACATCTAATCGTCCACTCGTTGCCGGAATAAGCTTCATCAAATTTTGGGAGATTTTCTAAAATATAGTTTGTCCATTTATAGTCATCATACAAATCCGGAACAGGATAAATTTTCGCATTCTTTATTTTATTTTTCTTCAGCACATTGGAAATCATCCCTTTCCTTTCATTGTAGCTGAAAGGGTTTTCTTTGGTGTTTTTTTCCTGAGAGCTTCCGATGGCAATTATTATTTCATCAGCTTTTTTGAGAATATCCCTTACATCAGCCAGATGCGCATTGTGGAATGGCTGAAACCTGCCGATGAAAAGAGCGCGTGCCATAAGAAAGAAAAAGAAGCGGGAGGTTTATAAATTTTTGGTGGGATTTTTATTAATTTTTTAATTAGATAATTATTCCAATAAGAATAAAACTGACAAAATTATATTTAAATAAAGAAATGGCCCGTTGGATAATGGACAATTCTCCTGAAATAATGGGGCATCATTGGGGTAACTTATATTCTAGGATAAGAACCGGAATAGCGAATACGGGGGAGTTATACACTAGATTCCATGATATACCTATGGAATGGATTTTGGCTTCAAGAGAAGCTGAGGTTTATTATTTGCCAAAATCAGGGGAAATAAAAGATCCGATATTCAGGATGGCAACAAATGACGGCGTGCTTGTTGATTTTGCTTTTCCCGGAGACCTTATAAGAATTCAGAGGATTTCTGACAATCAAAAAACTTTAGAAACTGTTCTTAAGGCGAACCCAACACACAGGTTCCATTTGAACAGAAATAATCTTCCAGTAAATGGTGTTGCTGATGATCCGCAAAGAGCTCCGGAACAAATTCTCGAACAGCTTGTAGACTATGCACATAGAAAGGCAGGATCTACTCTCGGTTCAAACCCAAGAAATGAACACGCAAATGATTTTGAAGTGTTTACTTATAATGCCGTGGTTGCAAGGTTTAAGACTTTCCAGGCATTGAGAAGCGCAAGCGACATAATTGCAGATGAATCATCTCAAACTATTCCTATAAAATTAGGAAATGGCTGCGGGTTTGGCTGCGGATATTGCTGCATGGGGGACATATCATTTGTGCCTTACACAGTTGGCCAACTAGAGTTATTGCTGAAATTTATGAAAAAAGAGCTTACTGAAAAGCTGGGAAAAAACACTATTGAAAGAATGAATGAGGGCTTTGGAAATGTTTCGGATATTTCACATCTTGAATTAGCTTACATGGCAGGTAAAACGGACCTTTCAGCAAAAGTTGCCTGGAAGATGATAAGGAAATATTTTCCATGGTTAAACAAAATTGGAACTTTTTTTGGAGCTCCAACCACTTTGGCTGTACTAAAGAATAATCCTAATTTTATTGATGAAACCGTTGCTGAAGGATACGGATTTAACAGATGGTATTTGGGTGTTGAAACAGCCCATGATGAAGGCTCAAGAATTCTCGGTAAAAATGTAACCTATGAACAAAAAAGGCAGGTTTCCAGAAGCGTACAGGATAACCAATATGTTGGCTTGAAGCTGATCATACAGTTAGGGGCTCTGGGAAAGGGGTTTTATCCGTTGGATAAGCCAATATCCCCTAAAAATTTTGTTCCGTGGGAAGCAGCTATGGATCAAACTATCAGATTAGTAAATGAGGTAAGGCCTTACAGAACAATGGAATCTGTACATCAACTTACAGAAGAGTTGCCTGTAAACCGCCATTACAGAAGCGGGAGAATAGTGCCAATGGACGGTCCTCAACAAATTGAACAAGAGAGAAGACGTTTAAGGGCAGGCATCTCGCGTGCACTTTTCAGAGGAAAATTTGTTGATCCTGAACCTGATTATGAAGCTTTTGTTCCAAAGGGGCTGCCAGCCAGCCAGATGTTAATCGTACACGGTTAATCTATTTTAATTACCGGCGGCATCTTTCTTTTATGCTCGTTTAATTTAATTCTCTTAAAAACATTTCCAACAAGATTTTTATCAAATCCTTTTTTGGCAATTTCATCTGCATTCAACTTTTCATCAAAGTGCAGCCTTAATATTTTGTCAAGAACATTGTACGCCGCGCCGAGCTCGGAATCGGCAGTTTTTCCCTCCATTAACTCGGGGCTTGGTTTCTTGCTTGTTATTGATTCAGGAACTTTCAAAAATTTTCCAAGCTCAATTACTTCTGTCTTCCACAAATCGCCTATCGGCTCTATGTCAGCTGCGCTGTCACCGAATTTTGTTGCGTAGCCGAGCATCGCCTCTGATTTGTCTGATGTTCCTACAACCAACGCGGTTTCCACATTCGCGTAATAATAGAGAATCATCATTCTTGCCCTTGCCTTTGAGTTTGCAAGCGGAATCTCGCTTTTGGAATTAAATTGATTATCCAATTTCTTAAAGAAATCAACAATCTCGTGAATCTCAACAGTATGCGCCTTAATTTTTAATCTTCCTGCAACTTCATGCGCATCATCGCGGCTCTGCGACGAAGTAACTGAGTCCGGCAGGAATATGCCGGCAACATTATCGCTTCCAAGCGCTTCAACAGCCAAATACGCTGCGACGGTGCTGTCAATCCCGCCGCTTAATCCTATGACTGCTTTTTGGAAATTATTTTTCTTGAAATAATCCTTGATTCCATTTACTATAGTTCCCCTTACTTTGTTGTAATCCATAGCACCTAAGATTAATCCCGAATTTAAAAATGTTTTTAAAGAGAGTAATCAAATTAGATAATCATGATTAAATGTGCAATATTTGACTTGGGCAATGTTGTTATTAATGTAAGCCAAAGATTAATGTTCGAGAAATTTGCCAGGAACAGCGGCAAATCAACAAACGAGATAGAACAAATTTATGGGGATTCCGCTGACAGGAAAAAATTTGAAAAAGGAAAAATAACTTCGGCTGAATTTTATAATTCAATGAAAAAAGATATGAATCTTGATTTAACCTTTAATGAATTTAGAAAAGTTTATACTGGTATTTTCTCGCACAACAAGGAAATTGAGAAAATAATTCCAAAACTGAAGAAAAAATACAGATTGGTTTTATTATCCAATACAGATGAACTGCATTATAAATTTATAAAACAGAAATTTCCAATTTTAAATTATTTTGATGATTCTGTTTTGTCTTGCAAAGTAGGAATGAGAAAGCCGAACCCATTGATTTTTATTGAAGCAATAAAAAAATCAGGAACAATGCCATGGAATTGTGTTTATTTTGATGATATTTTGGAATTTGTATGGGTGGCGAGGTTATTAGGAATTAAATCATTCCAATACAAAGGTAGTATAGACATTAATAAAGCCCTAAAGAAACCTTTATAAATCGCCCAATTATCCAAAATCTCATGGATGTAGCAATTCTTTATTCGGGCGGAAAAGATTCAACTTTTGCTATTCAGCATGCTATTGATAAAGGCTGGAATATCAAATATTTAATTTCAGTAAAGCCGACAAGAAAAGACTGCTTTCTGTTCCACTATGCGACAGTAGAGCAGACAAAGGAATTGGCGAAGATGCTTAAAGTGCCTCACTTTTATGTTTCATGCAGGGTAGCTGACCCGGTAAAAGAAGCGGATATTGTAAAAAAAGTGGTTGAAGGCAATCAAAAGAAAATGAAAGTTGATGCTGTTGTTCTTGGCGGCACCGGATTGCAGGAAACTCAGCTTAAAAGCGTGCAGAATGCTTTAAGGCCATTTAACATTGATGTTTTTGCTTCTCACGCAGGAGAAGAGCATGATTTAGTGATGGAGCAGATGCTGGCTAAAGGATACGAAATAATGGTAACTCAAATTGCTTCTGACGGATTAAAGGAGTGGCTGGGAAAGAATATAACAAAAGATAATTTTCCGCAGTTAAAAAAAGATTCAATCAAGTACGGCTTCCACATAGGATTTGAAGGCGGCTATGCGGACACTTTGGTCACAAACTGCCCGCTGTTTGAAAAGCAGATGGTCGTTGAGGAAATGTCAGTCATATTTGAAGACAATTACTGCGGGCATGTTGTTATTGACAAATACCGCATGCAGAAAAAAGATAGTGTTGCAGTAAAAGAGATTTTAAATTAATTTTTCTTGTTATTTTTTAAATTAGAATATTAGATTTCTGAATTAATTTTATTCTCCCTTAAACATCTTTTCCAATGCAAGATGCCCGGGGCCATTAACAAGAACAAATAATAGCGCAAATATCAGCAGTAAAACGAATTCGTAACCGTTATTGCCGACTAAAAATCCGTTCTTTAAGTGAACCTGGAAAAAGATGTAAATCATGCCCAGCATCAAAACAAATGCGGACCATCTTGTGAATATTCCAACCAATAACAGCATTCCGGCAACAACTTCAACAGTTCCAAAAAGGTAAGTTGAATACTGGGCAAACGGAATCCCGACTTGGGTAAAATATGAAATTGAGCCGGCTAAATTTGCGGGCACCAGCAGCCTTAAAGCGCCATGGTAAGCGAAAAGCCCACCAAGGAATATTCTCATCAGTGTCAGTGACCAGAACCTGAAATTGTAAAGCAAAGACATGTCTCTCTGCCCCATATCCGCCCATACGCTTGTTTCTGCCATTTTAGTTAGTATAAAATTTACTGCCCTCTTGCCATTCTTGACTGGCTTACATCGCCGTTCCTGTCAAGGTAATACAAATATCCTTCTTTTCTTTTTATTCCGAGCTTAGCAATTAATTCATGCTTCCTATTTATTTTCTGGCCTCTTCGCGCCATCCTGACTCTTGCAACGTCGCCGCTTTTATCAACAAAATAAAGGTAGCCCTCTTCTCTGGTTATACCCAAAGGAGATACAACACCGTTTCCTTCAAAATCCCTGACCTTAGCGCTTTTTCGCGACTTTCTTCCAGGGCTTTTTTTGCTCTCGGGCTCCTCTTCCGTTTCTTCCTCGGATCCAAACACAACCCTGTCCAATGACAGGCTTCCCGGCCCGTTCAGTAATATAACCAAAAGTGCAATTATAAGCGCGGCAACGAACTCAAAGCCGCCGTTGACAATTAAAAATCCGTTCTTGAGATGAACCTTGAAAAGCGCAACAAGCATGTTGATTATCAGCAACATTGAAGTCCATTTTGCAAGGAAACCGGATATCAAGAAGATTCCGCCTACAAATTCAACAATCGAAACAAGAAGCGCAGAGTAAAGCGGCAGCGGAATTCCTATCGCAGTAAAAAAAGCAACCATTCCCTTAAAGCCGCCCGGAACAAAAAGTTTCAGGTAACCGTGGTATACAAAAATAAATCCAAGAGTAATCCTAAGAAGCGTTAACGACCATTGCCTGAATCTGTATATGCTAGCCATAAATTACCCCAACGAAAATCAATAACGACGCAAGTGTTGAAATAATGCAATAATAGCACCATTTCCTTAATACAAACTTCTGAATGTAAGCCAGGTACAGCGAAAACAACACTGAAGCTGAACTTAGTCCCACTATTGAATAGTAAACAATAACTTCTTTAAATATATTTCTATTTGAGAGCATCCCAATGGCATAAATAAAAATCAGAACGTAATATCCCATTCCGGGAATTGTGTTTTCAATTCCAAATGTTTTTCCATATTTGCTTTTTATTACATCATCACAGTTCCCTCCGATTGGGCAGTACAATGGCTTATCGTATTTCTTAGAGTAGTACATGTAAAAAGAAACAGCAAAACCGATTAAAGATAAGATAATTAGGTAGGTTTCTTTCATATGGCCAAGGAGATTTAGGATGAATATAAAAATTTCGATTTAACGTATTTGAAACGGCAATTAAAGCTGAGCCGGATAGTTGTTATGCCAGATTTCTTTCGGAGCGGCTAACCA
>JBBSWR010000159.1:0-1935 GCA_038046185.1 Nanobdellota archaeon | reverse complement strand
AACTTGTTCATTTTCAAAGTGTCTTCAACCGGCTTGTAAGTTATATGCCCTTGGTAGGTGTTTACTCCTTTTGCAAAGCCTACATCATCTTTCATTGCTTTTTCGAATCCGTTATTTGCAAGTTTCAGCAGATAGGGCAGCGTGGCATTTGTAAGAGCAATTGTCGATGTTCTTGGGTAAGCGCCCGGCATGTTTGTTACGCAATAATGAGTTACACCGTGCTTGACAAAAACCGGATCGGAATGTTTTGTCGGGTGTGATGTTTCAATGCATCCTCCCTGGTCAATGCTCACGTCAACAATTACAGAGCCCGGCTGCATCGTCTTGACCATAGATTCAGTAACGACCCATGGGGCTTTTCCTCCCGGAATTAAAACAGCGCCGACAACTAAGTCAGCATCTTTAACGTGCTCTGAAATATTTTCTGGAGTTGAAGTCATTATGTGCGACCTTCTTCCGATTGCATCCCTAAGCAAATCCATTCTTTCTTCATGCCTTCCAAAAAGATAAACGTCAGAACCCATCCCATAAGCTGTTTTTGCAGCGTGCCGCCCGACAACTCCGTCCCCTACAATTACGACTTTCCCATAGAAATGCCCCAAAACCTCGCCGAGCATCATCCCTTTTCCGTTGTTGAATTTTGCAAGATAGTAAGCCCCAACTTGGGTCGCCATGTTCCCGGCAACAGCACTCATTGGCGCAAGCAAAGGCAGCCTGTGATAGCTGTCCTCAACAGTTTCGTAAGCAATTCCTGTTATTTTTTTATTCAGCAAAGCGTCAGTCAAAGTTTTTGTTACACCGGCCAAATGCAGGTAAGTAAATAAAATTTGGTTCTCTTTCAAAAATGAATATTCTGATTCAAGAGGCTCCTTAACCTTCATGATAATATCTGCGCCCCAGGCTTTTGCAGTATCAACAACTGCTGCGCCGTTTTTCGCATATTCCTCATCGGGAAAACCGCTCCCTAACCCTGCATTTTTCTCGACCAATACTTTATGCCCGTTTGATACCAATTGTTTTGCCCCGCTTGGCGTCAATGCAACCCTATTTTCCTTATCTTTTACTTCCCTTATTACTCCAATAATCATAGTCAACACCTTCAGTTTAGTTTATTTTTTTATAATTTAATTAAAATATTGTTCCCTATTGTTTTGCTTAAATTTTTTATCAGGGGAACATGGCAGTTGCTCTTGACCGGCTTGCGATAGTTCCCACACTTCCGAATATATGAGGAAGTTAGCGGAATTTATTCCGCTTCACCTCCTATCTGAGTTTGTCTTATCGGGCAACAGTCGCACTTGAATATTTCACATCAACGGGTGGGTGGAGGGCAACGCGTTACTCATCAAGTGCAATGTGATATTCCCTCCCTGATGATTTTTTTATTAATTTCTATTATCTTCCTATAAATTTTATCTAATTTTTTATTTTATGCCAAATGTTTCATTTGTCATTTTAATTGATTTTAAGCCATCCTTGAATCCCATCATTGCGCGTATGCAGTCAATATTTTCAGGGATTACATCAGATTCCTGATGAACAGCCTGCATGTAAAGCAATTTATTGTGCGAATTGGACGTCGTGCCGATTGCTTCCTTCCAAACGCAGATTTCGGGCATGTCCCCTCTCAGCCTCCCCAAATCTCTCGCAAATTCCATTATCTCTGCTGTCGAGCGCAGGTGCTCCGCGTTTCTGACAATCCTTACCCGTGTTGTGTTCCTGAACATTTCAACAACTTCATCAACATTTACTTTTTTCTTGATATCCGCAGTTATCGTATGCAGATGCATCAAGGTTGACGGAACACTCAGCGCAGTTGTAAATATTTCCATATTGTGAAGGACGCTTCGCGCATCCGGCCCGTGATGGCTTGGCATTTCTAAAACAGGGACAATTGCATTTATCGGGCCGTGATAAATGTCCCAGGGGTCTGCC